>NZ_JAQFPJ010000012.1:0-140357 GCF_027712065.1 Bacillus cereus group sp. BcHK124 | reverse complement strand
TTGCTTCGAGCGAGAGAGCGAAATGACCGGAGATTCTAGCCGCTGGAGCTGGATATTACTTAAAAGCGGAGGCGGCTTGCTCAGAATCGCAGGGCATTGGAGCTCTCGACCTTGAAGCGCTTTTTGCTTCGAGCGAGAGAGCGAAATGACCGGAGATTCTAGCCGCTGGAGCTGGATATTACTTAAAAGCGGAGGCGGCTCGTTTAGAGTCGCTTTTTTCTATGGAATGGTCGCGCGTATCAGTACATGAAATTTATACCAACGATTTTCCCTATATATCGACGATTTTTTCATTATATCGACGATTCGACATAGGATATCGACTTACCGAAAAATCACGACAAGATCTGCGTCCCTCTCCCCTACTTTCATCAATATATTACAATCTCTTTTATGTTAAAATATAGTAACATAGATTCAAAAAAAGCTTTTCCATATTCATCATTTACTACTTAAATGGCGGGAGTGGTTCAGTTGAAAGACTACTTAATTAGAGCATTTTTTGCGTTAATAACAGTTGGGATTGTCTTACTTATAGCTAATATTTTCAGCATACGTATCGAAGTGAAAGACTATGCTTTCCTCGTTGTAGTAGCAATTGGTGGCGGCTGGGGTGGCTGGTACTTGTATAAAAAACAAAATAATCAAAATGATAAAGGCATTCCAAAGTAATACGGAATGCCTTCTTTTTATTTCCGCCTATAATAAATAATGAAATTCAAACCGCTAATACAAACTATCCCAATAAACATATCAAACGACACCGAATCTCCACCTAAATTATACTCATCAACAATAAACCCAGACATAAACAACGTGATCGCCGAAACACCGATACACAATATCGAAATAAACCAAAGAGAAAATTCATTAATCAGCTCTTTCTTCTGTGTTGAAACAATTAGCATAACAAGAATAGATGCTGCTAAAATACTTTTAAAAACAGGACGTAAATACACAAACTCCTCCATCTATTTCTCCTTTTCCCAAAACATTATATCTCAACATTAACATATTTAACCAAATTAAAAACACATGCCTTTTGAAGATAAAGTGACATGTGTTTCCAATAATCTCTATACAATTGTATTATGATAACTGCTTCCACTTCGTTCCTAAAACAGGACGCTCGTAATTTTGTATTTCATGAATTAATTTATCGGCTGTCTCAGCTGAAACGATTAACTCTTTATTTGACGGATTCATAAATCCTTCTTCCGCTGCGCGTTCAACCATTTGCAAAATTGGTCCATAAAAATCTTTTATGTTCAATAAACCAACTGGCTTATTATGTATACCAATTTGTGACCAACATACTACTTCAAATAGCTCTTCAAACGTTCCGTATCCCCCCGGCAGTGCGATGAAAGCATCCGAAAGCTCTGCCATTTTCGCTTTACGTTCATGCATCGTTTCTACTTCAATTAATTCTGTTAACCCTGTATGAACGATTTCTCCTCGGAATAGACCGCGCGGCATAACACCTGTTACACGCCCGCCTAAACGAAGTACTTCATTTGCTACTTCTCCCATTAATCCAACGCAAGAACCACCGTATACAAGCTCATAATCGTTCTCAACAAACATTTTCCCTAACGCTATTGCCTGCTCTTTAAATTCTGGTCTCTCCCCTAAGTTGGAACCTGCAAACACACAAATCTTTCTCATCCTTACACCCCGAAACTATATATTGTTATGATACAATGAACATTGTACAACATATTGAGGGGATGAGAAAGAAATGGATATCGTTGCATTTCAAAGATGGGTTGAGGAATTTTACGAAAAACGAAGCTGGTCACAGTATAATGCCTTTATTCGCTTAAATTTCTTAACAGAGGAAGTTGGGGAAGTTTCACGCGTTGTTCGCGCAATCGAAATCGGTCGCGATCGTCCTGATGAAGACACTAAGACAGAAGAAGAGCTAAAACAAGAACTAAAAGAAGAACTTGGTGATGTACTATCTAATCTTATTATTCTTTCACAAAAATATGATTTAGATTTGCAAGACATTATGGACGCACACGTCACAAAGCTTTCGAAAAGGTTTGAAACATCCAAATGAGAATATTATCAATTGTGATATAATATTCTTGTCACAATACTAAGGGGGATTTTATGTTATCAAAAAAATTGCACGATGCACTAAACGATCAAATGAACTTTGAGTTTTACTCTGCCCACGCTTATATGGCAATGGCTGCTTACTGTACAGCCGAAAGCTATGATGGATTCGCTAACTTTTTCCTTGTACAAGCTGAAGAAGAACGTTTCCATGCGATGAAGCTTTACAACTATATTAATGACCGCGGTGAGCGTGCTATTATTACTGGATTTGATAATCCGAATAACGAATATGACTCTGTACTGAACGCTTTTGAAGTGGCACTTGAGCACGAGCGTGAAGTAACGAAACGTATTTACAACTTATCTGATATCGCTTGGGATGAGCGTGAACACGCAACAATTACATTCTTAAAATGGTTTGTCGATGAGCAAGTAGAAGAAGAAGCTTCATTCGATAGCATCATCCAAAAATTAAAACGTATTACAAGCGATTCAAACGCATTATTTATGTTAGATGCTGAATTAGAGAAACGTACATTTACGCCTCCAGCTGAGTAGTATTTCAATCACCTTAATGAATGGATTAAGGTGATTTTTTTATTTCTTCTCTCAGCTGAATAACCCTCGCCACATCTTTCTTATAAAACCTAGAAACCTTTTCAACAAAGTCACTATGAGTAAAAGTCCCATCGCCTTCTTCTACTATGCTCAAATATCCATGTGTCAATTTCAAAAATGCTCTAGCATCTTCTCCAGTTAATTGATCAATGTTATCTATAATCTCGTCAAACTCCTTTAAAATATCCTGTTCTTCCAACCTAATTCCCCTTCTCTGTATTATTTATCATACCAAAACAAAAAAAGTCGTTTATCCTCTAAGCGAGAGATAAACGACTTTTTTACTATTTATTAAAGCATAACCCCAACGATAACCGCTGATAATATACTTACTAACGTTGCACCGTATACAAGTTTTAAGCCGAATGATGATACAACGTTTGCTTGTTTGCCATCGATACTCTTCGTTGCACCTGCGATAATTCCGATTGATGAGAAGTTCGCAAATGATACAAGGAAGATAGATAAAATACCTACTGTACGAGCTGATAAATCACCAGCTACTTTACCAAGGTCAAGCATTGCAACGAATTCGTTCGTTACTAATTTCGTTGCCATAATTTGTCCTGCTGTTAGCATCTCTGATGTTGGGATACCCATTACGAATGCTAATGGTGAGAAAATGTATCCTAAAATGCTTTGGAATGTGATTCCGAAAATTGAATCGAACACACCGTTAATTGCTGTAATTAATGCTACGAAACCAATTAACATCGCCGCTACTGTTACAGCGATAGAGAAACCAAGCATAATATATTCGCCTAACATTTCAAAGAATGTTTGCTTTTTATCTTCTTGTAATTCTAAAATGTCGTCTTCTTCTTTCACGTCATATGGATTAATAATATGAACGATAATGAATCCACTAAATAAGTTTAATACAAGTGCCGTTACTACATATTTTGGATCAATCATTTTCATATAAGAACCGACAATTGACATCGATACTGTAGACATGGAAGATGCACAAAGTGTGTATAAACGATTTTTCGGTAATTTGCTTAATTGATCTTTTACTGTAATGAATACTTCCCCTTGACCAACAATCGCAGCTGCTACTGCATTATATGATTCTAGTTTTCCTAAACCGTTCACTTTACTTAATAGGAAACCGACTGCACGAATGATAATCGGTAAAATTTTAATATGTTGTAAGATCCCAATTAATACTGCTAAGAAAATGATTGGTAATAATACCGTTAAGAAGAATGGTGCTTGTCCATCATTTGCTAGACCACCAAATACGAAATTAACCCCTGCTTCCGCAAATTTTAAAATAGCGCCAAACCCATCTGCAATCCCTTTTACTAATACAAATCCGACCTTTGTATTCAGTAAGAAATATGCAAGTACCAATTGAATGACAAGCATAAGTGCAATTGGTTTATATTTAATTTTCTTACGATCTGAACTGATAAGGAAACCTAGTACAAATACTACAAGTAAACCGACTAGAAACATTACTATTTTCATATGTGAATCCTCCACTTCTCCCACGAGTTATTGGTCGTATAACGTATAACGTATAACGAATGACGTCTGACCATTGATGTTAAAAAAATTTAAAACCCCTAAATACTATTCAACTGTTATCTAAAATCAGTAAGCGTTTACATAAATTGCAATTTATTAAAGGTAGCCTCTTCTCTCCTACCATACTTGAAAGTCTGAAATTGATACCACCTACAAATCAAATTGTAAGCGTTATCTAACTGAAAAGCAATATAAATTTAAAAAGATTTTTATATGTTAATATATTCCTAATTAATTGGTTTTTCTATGCAAATTTACCATAAAAAAAATAGCCCTAGCTATGAGCTAGGACCATCTTTTTTATAACATAACACCAACGATAATCGCTGATAAAATACTTACTAATGTCGCACCGTACACAAGGCGTAAACCGAATGATGATACAACATTTGATTGATTTTCATCGATACCTTTCGTTGCACCTGCGATAATTCCGATTGATGAGAAGTTCGCAAATGATACAAGAAATACAGAAAGAATACCAACTGTACGAGCTGATAAATCACCAGCTACTTTTCCAAGATCAAGCATCGCAACAAACTCGTTTGATACTAATTTCGTTGCCATAATTTGTCCCGCTGTTACCATCTCTGCTTGCGGGATACCCATTACGAATGCTAATGGCGAGAAAATGTATCCTAAAATAGCTTGGAATGTAATACCGAAAACTGAATCAAACAAGCTATTGATTGCTGTAATTAATGCTACGAAACCAAGTAACATCGCTGCTACTGTAATCGCGATTGTGAAACCAAGCATAATATATTCACTTAACATTTCAAAGAATGACTGTTTTTTCTTATTTTCTAATTTCAGTGTATCTTCTTCTTCTGTAATATCGTACGGGTTAATAATATGAATAATAATGAAACCACTAAATAAATTTAATACAAGTGCTGTCACTACATATTTTGGTTCGATCATTTTCATGTAAGAACCGACGATTGACATCGATACTGTTGACATAGAAGATGCACATAATGTATATAAACGGTGTTTTGGGATTTTACTTAATTGATCTTTTACTGTAATAAATACTTCTGCTTGCCCAACAATGGCAGCTGCTACTGCGTTATATGATTCTAATTTTCCTAAACCATTTACTTTACTTAACAAAGTACCAATAGCACGAATAAATATCGGTAAAATTTTAAAGTGCTGCAGAATTCCAATTAAAACGGCAAAGAATACGATTGGCAATAACGCTGTTAAGAAGAATGAAACCTCTCCTTTATTAACAAGACCACCAAATACGAAAACGATTCCAGCTTCCGCATATCCAAGAAGTGCGCCAAATCCATCTGAAATTCCTTTTACTAAAATATAACCAATTTGCGTATTTAATAAGAAATAAGATAATGCTAGCTGAATAATAAGCATAATTGCGATTGGTTTATACTTAATCTTCTTTCGATCGGAGCTTATAAGAAAACCGAGTACAAATACAACGAGTAATCCTACAAGAAACATAACAAACTTCATTAATAAAATCCTCCATTTAACTCTTCATTAACGTTGAACGTCTGACCACTAAAAACAAGAAATAATCCGAACTTTCCATTTCTCCTCCAAAATCTTCAATCGGATAAGAAAAATCATACAACCTCTTGTTTCAAAGGCATTTTCCATTCTAACATAAATCACAACTCATATCCGCACTTTTCTTTAAAAAATTACATTTTATTAAGAAACATTCATTAATGTTCGTCTTTTACTTCTTGCAAAGATTTAGATAAAATAAAAAAATGGGCATCAAGTTTCACTTGATACCCATTTCCTTATACCGCTTTTTCTTTATCTGCTACTTGCTCTTCCCAGCACTCTGTATTTTTCAGGCCTGGAATTGAATTCGCATAGAAGACTGGATCTTTTCCTTGTTTCTTTTGCTTTACGTAATCTGATAACGCTGCAAAAGCATACTTAGAAAGGAATACGATTGCAACTAAGTTAATAACAGCCATAATACCCATGAATAGATCTGCTACATCCCAAACGATTTGAATTGTTGCGACAGACCCTAACATAACCATACCAAGTACAGCAATGCGGTAAGCTGTTAATAGCACTTTACTTCCATTTAAGAATTCAATATTCGTTTCACCATAGTAGTAGTTACCTACTAATGAACTAAATGCAAACAAGAAGATTGCAACTGCTACAAATATAGATGCCCATGGTCCGATATGTTGACTTAATGCTTGTTGCGTTAATTGAATACCATTTAAATCAGCTGCATTATGCACATCTGATAAAAGAATGATAAATGCTGTACAACTACAAATTAATAATGTATCTGTAAATACCCCTAAAGTTTGAATGAAACCTTGTTTAACTGGGTGCGTTACATTTGCAGTCGCAGCTGCGTTCGGCGCACTACCCATACCTGCTTCATTTGAGAATAATCCGCGTTTTACCCCTAATAAAATCGCAGCACCTAATCCTCCACCTACTACTTCTTTAATTCCGAAAGCATGTAAGAAAATTTCTTTAAATACATACGGAATTGCCGTAATGTTTGTTACAACAACGAATAATGCTACTGCTACATAAATAATCGCCATCACTGGAACAATCATTTCAACCGCGCGTGCAATTCGCTTTACTCCGCCAAAAATAATAACTGCAAGTAAACCAGCCATTACAAGACCTACTAATCTACTATCTGTTTTGAATGCCCCATCAAAAGCAGCTGCTACAGTATTAGATTGTACAGCGTTAAAAATTAATCCGAAACTTACTGTTATTAATACAGAGAAAATAGCTCCAAGCCAGCGCTTATTTAAACCCTTTTCCATATAATACGCTGGACCACCACGGAACGTATTCCCATCTTTCACTTTATAAATTTGCGCTAATGTGCTCTCGACAAATGCAGAAGCACCCCCAATTACCGCGATTAACCACATCCAAAATACTGCTCCTGGACCACCTGCTGAAATTGCAATAGCTACACCAGCTAAGTTACCAGTACCTACACGAGAAGCTGTACTCATACAAAAAGCCTGGAATGATGATACACCACTCTTCTCTTTTTGTGCTTTCCTCGTTTTCGAACTCGCCCCATCCCCAAGCAATCGAATCATTTCACCGAAGTAACGAACTTGGACAAATTTCACACGAAATGAAAAGTAAAGTCCTAACCCAATTAACATCGCAATAATGATATATGACCAAAGGACATTATTTATATCCCCAATTACCTTAGCTAAAAAATCCATAATTGCATTGCCCCCTCTTCCTAACAATAAGAAAATTATATTCTAAAAACTCTTAGTAATCAAGAATTTTATGTTAGGTTTTCTAACATAAGTAAGTTAACTTACTTAACACATGTGTTTTTTTACGTAAAATTATAACTAGTACGCGCATTTATCCAATACTAAATCACTCATCTCATTCGACTAGTCATACTTTTAAGGCAGTGCGTTCTCTACAAATAAAGAGAATAATGAACAAACAAAATTATATTAATAATTCACCCTCACCCTTTTCATCCTTTACTACAACAAAAAAGGCGAGCATCGAATTCAACTCGATGCTCGCCTTTTCATTTACACTGCTTTTTCTTTATCCGTTACCGCTGACTTATCCCAACACTCTGTATTCGTTAAACCAGGAATAGAATCTGCACGGAAGACTGGATCTTTTCCTTGTTTCTTTTGCCTTACATAGTCTGCCAATGCCGCATACGCAAATCGGCCAAGAAGTGTAATCGCAATTAAGTTTGTGATTACCATTAGACCCATAAATAAGTCTGCCATATTCCATACAACTTGAAGCGTCGCAACAGAACCGAATAATACCATTCCCACTACCGCAATACGGTAAATTGTTAACCAAGTTTTACTTTGTTTAATGAATTCAATATTCGTTTCACCATAATAGTAGTTTCCTAAAAGTGAACTAAACGCAAATAAGAAAATAATAATCGCTAAGAAGCTACTTGCCCATGGGCCGATTTGTGAACTTAATGCATTTTGTGTTAGTTCAATACCTTCTAAATTCGTTGCTTTATATGCACCAGAACATAGTACGATAAATGCTGTTGATGTACATACTAAGAATGTATCTACTAATACGCCAATTGTTTGAATAAAACCTTGTTTTGCTGGATGCGTTACATCAGCTGTTGCTGCCGCGTTCGGCGCACTACCCATACCTGCTTCGTTCGCAAATAATCCGCGCTGAATACCATATTTCATCGCAGCACCGATACCGCCACCTACAGCTGAATCTAAGCCGAATGCACCTTTAAAGATTTCTGTAAACACATCTGGTATTAAATAGAAGTTTTTAATGACAACGAAAATAGCTACCGCAATATAAATAAGCGCCATTGGCGGAACAATCATTTCCGACATACGTGCGATACTTTTTACACCACCAAAAATAATAACTGCAACTAATGCAGCCAATACAATCCCAACAATATAACGTTCTAAACCAAATGCATTTTTAAACGCTAATGTAACTGTATTTGCTTGTACTGAGTTGAAAATTAAACCGTAACTAACTGTAATAAGGATAGAAAACCAAATTCCCATCCAACGTTTATTTAAACCTTTTTCCATATAATAAGCAGGACCACCACGGAAGCCACTGCCATCTTTTACTTTATAAATTTGGGCAAGCGTACTTTCTACAAAACTTGAAGACGCCCCAATAATCGCAATAACCCACATCCAAAATACTGCTCCAGGTCCTCCCATAGAAATCGCTAAAGCTACACCGGCTAAGTTCCCGATTCCAATACGAGCTGCTGAACTCATACAAAACGCTTGGAAAGAAGATACACTACCTTTTTTACGTGTCTTTCCAGTTAATCCATCACTCATTAATCGAACCATTTCCCCTAAATGAGTGATTTGTACAAATTTCAATTTAATAGAAAAATAAAGACCTAAACCAATTAACATTGCAATAAGAATATATGACCAAAGAATTGTATTTGTTGATGAAATAAATTGCTCTAAAATATTCATACAATTAACCCCCTCCTTTTCTCCATAAAACGAATTATATTTAAAAAACATTCAAAAATCAACATTTTTCGACAATTTGCAATTTCCAAATATTAGACAGTCTTGCAGTAAAAATATCTCTATGACTGTTCTCCCTCTAACTGTGCATACTAAAACAAAAAATAATTCACAAACAAACCTATTGACAAAAATAACACACTGTAACTATAATGATTACATCAGGTTGTAACAAACCTAATTACAACAAATTCATTTACTTTCAGATATACACTTTAACAAAACACTTTGGAGGGATTTATTATGAAAATCGGAATTATCGGAGCAACTGGTAAAGCAGGAAGTCGCATTTTAAAAGAAGCATTAGATCGCGGACATGAAGTAACTGCAATCGTAAGAAACGCTGCAAAAATTACAGAAGAAAATGTAAAAGTTTTAGAGAAAGATGTATTCTCTCTTACATCTAACGACCTACAAGCATTCGATGTAGTTGTAAATGCATTCGGTGCTCCAGCAGGCGAAGAACACCTTCACGTAGATGCAGGAAATGTACTAATTGAAGCTATGAAAGGTGCACCTAACACAAAATTACTTGTAGTTGGCGGCGCTGGAAGCTTATTTGTAGACGAAGAGAAAACAACACGTGTATTTGATACACCAGGTTTCCCGAAAGAATACCTTGCAACTGCTCAAAACCAAGGTAAAAACTTAGAAATTTTACAACAAACAAATGACATCACTTGGACATTCATCAGCCCTTCTGCACTATTTGCATTAGGAAAACGCACAGGCTCTTATACAGCTGGTAAAGACAACCTTCTTGTTAACGCAAAAGGTGATAGCTACGTAAGTTACGAAGACTTCGCAGTCGCAGCACTTGATGAAATTGAAAATCCAAAACACGTAAACGAACGCTTCACAGTTGTTTCTGAGGCTGAATAATAAGAAAAGCTCGTAAAACGTTATGTTTTACGAGCTTTTTTTATTATTGCACTTGTTCTAAACCACTTGGAGTAATTTTGAAGGAAATTTCTTTAAACTTTTTCTTATCTCCTTTTCCAACGAACTCACTATTTTTGTACCAGCTTAAACGATCTGATTCGGCATGATACACTTTTACTACATCACCATACTCAAACACCATACCATTTACTTGTTCCGCAAAATTCTGCGACGTTTCTTGCCCTTCTGCTGTTACATGTTTTTTCTCTTTTCCATTTCCATCATAAATCGTAAGACCTATATACTGTTCATTTACAAAACGATAATGAATTGTATCATTTGTAAATGTTGCATGTAATTTCTTTTCATCATGATTTAACGTAACAATCGAACGCGTTACATTGGACACACCTTGATATACTATACTATCTCCATATGTAACTTCTACAGGAACTTCTGTCACTTTCTTATTTCCAAAGCGATCTTTCGTTTCTACTTTCGCCGTTTGTTTACTAATCTTCGATGTATCTAGCATCCCTACAAAACCTACTACTTCTCCACCTTTTACTTCAACAAACTTCTTCGCATCTAATGTTTCACTGTTTGTTCCGATTACCACTTTTTGTGGCAAAGCTTTTACTTCTTGCTGCGCTCCCATTTGTTCAAAACCGTGCGCTGTCACTTTAAAGAACACTTCGTTAACACCATACTTCGCATCAACGAATTCATTCTTTTTATACACTTTAAAACGATCAAATTCTTTTTGATAAATTTTTACTATATCACCATATTCAAAAGCCATACCGTTGAATTGTGCTGCAAATTCTTTTGTATTTTCAGATGCTCTTACTGATAAAGCTTTCTTTTCTTTTCCATCTTTATCATATACAGTCATTCCCATATACTTCTCATCTGCAAATGAAGTATGCATTGGACCTTCTGAATCTGTTGTACTGAATTTCTTTTCTTCATGATTTAATGTAACAATCGATTTAATATTCGTTCCGTCGTGCCATGTACCGAAGAACATAATGCTATCTCCGTAAATCACTTCTACAGGAACTTCTGTTATTTGCCTATTTCCGAAACGATCTTTCGTCTCTACTTTTACTGTTTGTTTTCCGATTTTAGTTGTATCTGGTTTCTCCGCAAATCCAACTACTTCTCCGCCCTTTACTTCAACAAAGTTTTTCGCATCTAGCTTTTCAATTTCTGTTCCAACTACTACTTGTTGCGGTTTCGCTGTTACTTCTTGCAACATATCCATTCTCTCAAAGCCTGTTTCTCTCACTTTGAAGAATAATTCTTTTGCCCCTTTTTTCTCACCTTGACCAGTAAGATTGTTATTTTGATACCATTTCAAACGGTCTGGTTCTGCGTGGAATACTTTCACTACATCTCCATACTCGAACTGCATACCATTCACTTGCTTCGCAAAGTTCTTTGAAGTTTCTTGCCCTTCTGCCGTTACATGTTTTTTCTCTTTTCCTGCTCCATCATATAACGTGATTCCCATGTATAGCTCTTTATTAAAATATTTATGGATTTGACTATCCATATCAGTCGCATGGAATTTCCTATCATCATGCTTTAACGTTACGATTGAAGCAATATCATTGTCATATCCCACATATGCAATACTATCTCCATACGTCACTTCTAATGGTACTTCTGTCACTTTCTTATTTCCAAAACGATTCTTCGTCTCTACTTTTACTTTTTGTTCACCGATTTTTGTTGTAATTGGTTTCTCTACAAAACCAATTACTTCTCCATCTTTCACTTCAACAAAAGCTTTTGGATCTAACTTTTCAACATCTGTTCCGACTACTACTTGTTGCGGTTTCGCTGTTACTTCTTGCAACATATCCATTCTCTCAAAGCCTTTTTCTGTCACTTTGAAGAATAGTTCTTTTGCCCCTTTTTTCTCACCTTGACCAGTAAGGTTATTATTTTGATACCATTTCAAGCGATTCGGTTCTGCGTGGAATACTTTCACTACATCTCCATACTCGAACTGCATACCATTCACTTGCTTCGCAAAGTTCTCTGATGTTTCTTGTCCCTCTGCTGTTACATGTTTTTTCTCTTTTCCTTCTCCATCGTATAACGTGATCCCCATGTATAGCTCTTTATTAAAATACTCATGAATTTCGCTATCCATATCAGTTGCATGAAATCTCTTCTCTTCGTGCTTTAAAGTTACGATTGAAGCAATATCATCGCCATATCCTGCATATGCAATACTATCTCCATAAACCACTTCTACCGGAACTTCTGTTACTTGCTTATTTCCAAAACGATCTTTCGTTTCTACTTTTGCTGTTTGTTTTCCGATTTTCGTTGTAGTTGGTTTTTCTACAAAGCCAATTACCTCTCCGTCTTTCACTTCAATAAAGTTTTTCGCTTCTAGCTTTTCTACTTCTGTTCCGACTACTACTGTTTGTGGCTTTGCTGTTACTACTTGCAATGATTTTACTCTTTCAAATCCATTTTCAGTAATTTTGAAGAATAATTCTTTTATTTCTTTATTTTTCCCTTCTCCCACATATAAACCTTTTTGATACCAATGTAAACGTGAAGACTCTGCATGATATACTTTCACCACATCACCATATTCAAATGCTAACCCATTTAATTCCTTGGCAAAAGCTTCTGTATTCTCCAAGCCTTTTACCGCTACATTTTTCTTCTCTCTTCCTTCTTTATCGTACAGCGTGAACTCAAAATACTTTTCATCTTTAAAGTAATCGTGAATTAAATTTTTTGTATCTGTTGCACTAAATGTTTTCGTACCATGATGTAGAGTTACGGTTGACTTCAAGTCTCCCCCCCCGGTATAGTTCAATCCATATACAAGTAGGCTATCCCCATATCCAACATTCACTACAACTGGAATGAAATTCTTATTTCCTTTTCCATCTACAATTTCTACTTTTACAGTTTTTTCTCCAACTTCAGGCTTATCTTGCATAATCACACCTGTTGTCTTTACACCTTCTCCTAAATTCTGTACAAGTTCCTTTGCTTTTTCCTCATCATATGTAGTACCAATTACTATATTTTGTATTTTTTCATTATTTGGCTCGCCATATGGAGCTTCGTATAACTCAATTTGTTTTTCACGAATTGGATTACTATCTGTAGATAACCAAATTTCTTTTTCTAATTTTGGTAAATTTAATTTTTCAATTTTTTCTCTTGTAGCATCATTTGCACTTAATCCCCATTTATCAAAGAAAGGAATTAAATTTTGTCCTGCCACTTTTGACGTCATATAAATAAACATCTGCTTTTTCTCTTCATCCGATTTAGGCAGTTCTGTATCATGTAACAAACGATACATTTGATGTAAATTTGGATAGAATTGATCCCCATAGGCTAAATGCAACTGCCAAAACATAACTAATTTCTCAAATTCATTCATCTTTTCTTGTGCATCCGGTTTACCTAAATAAGCAAATGCAGCTTCATAGCGCCCCTCTTGCTCTAACCTTGTTTTATGCCCGAATGTAGTTTGAACTGCCAAAGAATAAATATTAACGGTTACTTCTCCAAGTCCATCCCATAACCAAGTGTCTTGTTGATGTTGATGTCCAACTTCATGCCAAGGCCCCCATCCATCATTAGTTAACTCTTCTAGATTTAGTACTGACTCTAAATTGCCTTTACTATAAGCTGTTCGATAATAAGTCGCATACATATAATCGTCTGTATACCAGTCTTCAACAAAATGAATGGAATGTTTACCTTGATTCGCAACACCCGCACCATCTTTTGATAAACCTGATATCTTATGTTCTATATTAATTATTTCATCGTGCTTCTTTAATAGCGCAGCTGGATCTTCTTGCTTCAAATGTTCCGCCACAGTTTCAGGATGCATAGTTAATAAACTATTTTCTCCCTTCATTTCTATTGCATATGGATCAGGGTTTTCTGCCAACATACGCTTCCAATCTTTTGTCGTATGCTTTCCTAAAATAAATAAAGGATTTGGTGTACCACCTTTTTTCACTTTAGCGACTACTTCTCCTGTGTTGTGATAATTGTAAAAGTATAATAGTCCCCCATTTGAAGAAGAAATTTTATTCTCACCAGGATGTAAATTGAATTGTTTAGGTTCTTCCTTTTCATAAGAATATGTACCAATATAAGCTTTAATCTGTTGAGTCCCTTCTACTTGAATAACTACTTCTTCATCTGGCTTTACATAAATGCCCGTTGGTTCATAAGGAGAAAAACTCATTCCACGCTGATGCAACTCACGCATCCCTTCTACATCACCTTTTGGCAGCAATTGGTACACTCGCTCTTCTTGCTGTTTCTCCTTGTCTTCAACTGCCATCTCTGCATACACCTTAGGTAATTCAAGTCCATATGGCGTTAACAACGTAGCTAAACAAACACCAGCTACCAATACCCTACTCTTTTTCTTCTTCGACATAATCTGTGTCCCCTATTCCTTTATTTAGAGAAACTATCCTATATATATCCATTCAATAAAAAATCCTATTATTTTTATAAAAACATTTAATGAATAGACGAACACCTCGCGCACCTGTATCTATTACTACCGCATTTCCCTCCATGTATTCGCTTTCTTACATTGTAAAATTTTTATGTAATATGCCCTCCTCACTTCTCTCTATTTGTGATGAGTTCTCTTTGTACATAAAAAGAGAATAGTAAAAGATACACTTTAGTATTGTCATCTATACATCTAAAAATAAAAACAGCAATAGAATCTTACATTTTCTTCATATATGACCATCTATAGGTAGTTTTTCCAACTGAATTGTACACGCTTTACATTTTGTTTGATAGACTTTTCAATTAGAATAATGTTACAATTTTGTGAATTTAATCTATTAATCGTAATGTTTAGATTTTATTATATTTTGTTATTTTTAGATAGTTTTTCTACTATTAGAACAGTGTTTTATACAGCTAATAATTATTTTAATATAACTTTAAAGTTCATATATAAAAAGCATTGGTTAATACCAATGCTTTCATCCTTACCTTTTATATTGATTCGGTTTATGCGGTTCGTTTGGAGTATGTGGTTTATTATTATCATGACCATTTCCTTTTTTCCAGCTCACCGATAACTCAGGACTTGTTTTTTCCTCACTACGCTCAAGTAATACGACTGCATTTTGAATTGTCGGTGTACCTTTATGCGCAATGCCTTGTAGTTTCGTTAAATTTCCTATTACTTTAAAGCTGAATCCACCAGCTGGTGTTTGTTTTGGAATTAAAATGCGGAACTTTTCTCCTACATTAAATTCCGTTTTTGCTTCGCCTTTTTCATTTACAAATTTGGCTCCCGCTGGTGCACCTGTTGCTTGCACTTTATACGTTCCGCTTTTTGCATTTGTTTCTACTGTATATAAACCTGTTTCAAAGAAATCATTTTTCAATACTGCTTCTTGTTCTTCTGTTGGTACGACACTCATCGTAATTTCTTGTAACTCTTCACTAGCGCTTGCTTTTGCAACGATATCTTTCGTTACCTTTTCTACATTTTTATTACGGAAATCTAAATCATTAATATCAATTTGTTTTAACGCATTCCATACTGCAAGCTGCGTTGCATAATGAGCTTCTCTCCAATCAGAAACACCTAATTCTTGCGGGCTCTTTTGTGGATATCCATTTAATAATACACGGTATACGTTAATATCCACTTTCCCCATTTCCGGTAAATCTTGACCGCTTGGAGATTTTAAATCTACATTTAAGCAAAAAGCAATTTTGCCATCTGCCGTTTTAATAAGCTCTGTTCGGATTGGTTTCTTCTTAGACTTACTGTAACTCCAATCCATTTGATACTTTGTATGGTCCATGACTTCTGCAAATGCTTTTTGAAGCGGGAATAACACAAATAAAACACTTAAAAACATAACTAAAAGTTTGAACGATTGCTTTATATTCATGTTTACAGCCCCTTATAACAAACTTGATACTAAGTAGTATTTATTTAGAAACTATTTTTATGCAAAAAAAGAGTGCTTTTACGCACTCTTCTTTCTTACCCTAATCTTAGAAATCGAAGTTATCAGGATCTGGACCCACGCGGTGATTTTGGTTTAACGCATCGATTTTTTCCATATCTTCTTTCGTTAATTCAAAGTTAAATACATCAGCGTTTGCAATAATACGGTGTTCTTTCGTTGATTTTGGAATTGTAATTACTCCATTTTGAAGATCCCAACGTAAAATAACTTGAGCTGTCGTTTTACCGTGTTTCTCCGCAATTGCTTGTAATGTTTCATTATCTAATAATTGCCCTTGCATTAATGGTGACCATGCTTCCATTTGAATACCTTGTTCTTTACAGAAAGCTTGTAGTTCTTTTTGTGTTAAACGAGGGTGGTATTCCACTTGGTTAATCATTGGTTTAATTTCTGCATCTTTCATTACATCTTGTAAGTGATGGATTTGGAAGTTACTTACGCCAATTGCACGTACGCGCTCTTCTTTATAAAGTGTTTCTAACGCTCTCCACGTATCTTTATATTTCCCTTCTACAGGCCAATGAACAAGATATAAATCTAAATAATCTAGCTCTAATTTTTTTAAGCTTTCTTCATATGCAGCAAGTGTCGTTTCATATCCTTGATCCGAATTCCACACTTTTGAAGTAATGAATAAATCTTCACGAGAAATGCCTGCTTCTTTTATACCTGCACGAATTCCTTCTCCTACTGCTTTCTCATTTCCATAAATTGCAGCTGTATCGATGCTGCGGTATCCTGCTTTAATCGCTGATTTTACAGCTTCTACAAGTTCTGGCCCATCTTCTACTTTAAATACGCCTAAACCAAACCAAGGCATTTCTACACCGTTATGCAATGTTGTTGTACTTTGTAAATTTTTCATTATATTTTCTCTCCTTCTATTTCACTTGATCTCTTTTTTCTAAAGTCATACTCCACGCCGTTAAAATAACAGCACCTACTACCATCACACCGCCTACCCAAGCTGTATGAATTAATCCTAACGAGTTCGTTACAATACCACCTAAATAAGCACCAAGAGCGATTCCAGCGTTAAATGCCGCAATGTTAATCGCGGATGCCACATCAACAGCGCTAGGTACAAATCGTTCAGCCAATATAACAACGTATACTTGTAGTCCTGGAACATTCATAAATGCGAATAGTCCCATAAAAATAATTGTGATGAATCCAGCGACTTGAAACGGCGCTGTAAATGTTAAAACAAATAATACAATTGCTTGAATAAAGAACATGTAAAATAACGCTCGAATCGGATTATGATTTGATAATTTTCCGCCGACCATATTTCCAATCGCAATTGCAATTCCGTACACTAACAAAATAATTGTAACGGTACTTGCTTTAAATCCTGTCACTTCTTGTAATAGCGGCGATAAATACGTAAATGTTACGAATGTTCCCCCGTACCCTAATGCAGTAATGATAAATACAAGTAATAGTCTTCCATTCGTAATCAGCTTAAACTGATCGCGAAATGATACAGACATACCTTTTTTTAAATTAGAAGGAATGAGCATACTGTTAGCGATTAAGGCAACGATTCCAATTGCCACAATTACCATAAACGATGCTCTCCATCCAAATTGCTGACCGATAAATGTTCCAATTGGCACACCTGTAATGGTCGCAACCGTTAAACCAGTAAACATAAATGCAATTGCACTCGCACGTTTATTCTCTGGTACAAGCGCAGCCGCAATTGTCGATCCTATCGACATAAAAACACCGTGCGCAAACGCAGATACAACCCTTGCGATAAGTAACACAGTAAAGCTTGTTGCCACCGCTGCAATTCCATTACCGATAATGAAAATAATCATGATCCACATTAATAACGTCTTTCGCGACATACTAGCTGTTACTGACGTTAATACCGGGGCACCGAACGCTACTCCTAAAGCATATAAAGAAACGGTTAAACCCGCTGTTGTAACAGAAACATGTAAATCTTCTGAAATAGATGGTAATAAACCGACACTAATAAACTCGGTCGTACCAATCCCGAACGCACTAATTGCTAGTGCTAATAAAGCAAACATACTTCTTCGATTCGTCTGAACTTCCGAAGATGGTACTGTATATGAACTCAATTGAATTCCTCCTTATTACAAGAAATCCAATCATAATAGTGCGATAAAAAGGCCCTTTTATCTTCTAAAAAATATATTTAATCTCTACAAATGCTATTATGAATGGTTTCATTCTTTTTTTGAAGAACGCACTTTAAAGTACGATAGGCACCAAAAAGTAACATAGTCACTTTTCAGTACCGTACTACTCATTTGCCTCTTACATGTGCTATTATGAAACATATTTAACATGATAAAAAGTACGTACTTTAAAGTGCTATAGGTACTAAAAAGTAACATTTATATGATTTAACTTATTTTACTCACAATGGGAGGGTTTCATATGAAGCAATACAATATTCCTGTAGAGGCAACTTTAGAAGTTATCGGCGGCAAATGGAAAGTTGTTATCCTTTGTCACTTAACGAAAGGTACAAAGAGAACGAGTGAATTAAAACGCTCAATGCCTGGTATTACACAAAAAATGTTAACACAACAATTACGTGAATTAGAAGACGACGGCGTTATTCAAAGAAAAGTATACAACCAAGTCCCACCAAAAGTAGAATATTCTCTTACTGATTACGGTTGGTCTTTAGAATCCATTCTTGATTCTCTTTGTTCTTGGGGCGAATGCCATCTTGAAAAAGAAGGTAAGACATCGATGCTAATTGCGGAAGGTGAATAATAGGAAAAAGGAAAAAACGAACATGAATTTGTTCATTTTTTCCTTTTTTTCTTATTATATATGTACATTTCTAACTGAAACAAAATATTTTATACGCTTTCATACCTTGTCAGTACTACGTTATACGCTCGATATGAAATAATTAGGAATCATTTTTATGTTAACATAGGTGTATATAGTATATAATATAGGATATATATTATATACACTTTCCGGTAACGGAGCTTTTCCATTATGCGGACAAGCCATATATCGGACAGTTCATAAATAATAAGTAAGACGTTATGGTTTTAGATTTATGTTTGCAGCTTACTTGCTGTCATAAATTTAAAAGCATTTTATTGTGTTTTGTGAAACTTTGTATAAAGTTTCGTAACCGTTTACTATCTTACTTATCAAAAATAAGAGTATTGCTATCGTAAAGGAGAATTGGAGATGCCAGAAACTATGACTCAAACAAAGCCAGAACAAGAAACTGTACAAATTTCTGCTAGCCAAGGACAACTTGATGTACTTGATCAGTTGTTAAAACCTGAGGTACAAGAATCATTAACAACACTAGTAGAACAGCTTCCAAAATTAACTGAGCTTGTTAACATTTTAACTAAGTCTTATGACTTCGCTCAAACTGTTGCTACTGATGAAGTATTAAAAAGCGACACTGTTGGTGCAATCACAGAGCTTGTAGAACCTGTAAAAGATACAGTGAAAAGCATGGCTGCAACTGCAATCGAAGCGAAAGACCGTGCTGACGAAAGCAACGAAGTTATCGGCCTATTCGGTCTTTTAAAATTACTAAAAGATCCACAAGCACAAAAAATGTTCCGCTTTGTGAACGCATATCTTCAAATTAGTGCAGAACGTAACAATAAATAAGTTAACTTATAACAACAATTAGTAAAGACGGGGGATATCATACTATGTCAAAACAAATTGTCATCTTAGGCGCTGGTTATGGCGGTCTTCTTGCCGCTTTAAACGTACGTAAATATTACAGCAAATCAGAAGCACAAGTTACAGTGATTAACCAATACCCAACACACCAAATCATCACTGAACTACACCGCCTTGCAGCTGGTAACGTGTCTGAGCAAGCAGTTGCAATGCCACTTACAAAGCTTTTCAAAGGTAAAGATATCGATCTTAAAATCGCAACAGTTGAGTCATTCTCAGTTGATAGCAAAGAAATCAAATTAGCTGGCGGCACTACTTTATCTTACGATGCACTTGTAGTTGCTTTAGGAAGTAAAACTGCTTACTTCGGTATTCCAGGACTAGAAGAAAACAGCATGGTATTAAAATCTGCTGCTGATGCAAACAAAATCTACAAACACGTTGAAGACCGTATTCGTGAATACGCGAAAACGAAAAACGAAGCTGATGCTACAATCGTAATCGGTGGTGGCGGATTAACTGGCGTTGAGCTAGTTGGTGAGCTTGCTGACATTATGCCTAAACTTGCAAAAAGCCACGGCGTAAATCCAAAAGAAGTTAAACTTCTTCTTGTTGAAGCAGGTCCAAAAATCCTTCCAGTATTACCAGACCACTTAATCGAACGTGCAACTACTAGCCTAGAAGCACGCGGCGTTACATTCTTAACTGGTCTTCCTGTAACAAACGTTGCTGGCAATGAAATTGACTTAAAAGACGGTCAAAAACTTGTTGCTAACACATTCGTTTGGACGGGCGGCGTTCAAGGTAACCCACTAATCGGTGAATCAGGTCTTGAAGTAAACCGTGGTCGTGCAACAGTTGATGCATACCTACAATCTACTTCTCACAAAAACGTATTCGTTGCTGGAGACAGCGCTGTTGTCTTCGCTCCAGACGGACGTCCATACCCACCAACTGCACAAATCGCTTGGCAAATGGGTGAGTTAATTGGATACAACTTATACGCAGCACTAGAAGGCAAAGCATTCGAAGAGTTCGCACCTGTAAACTCTGGAACACTTGCTAGTCTAGGACGTAAAGATGCTGTTGCTACAATCGGAGCAAGCAATACTCCACTTAAAGGCTTACCAGCATCATTAATGAAAGAAGCAAGTAACGTTCGTTACTTATCGCACATTAAAGGTCTATTCAGCTTAGCTTACTAATCTGAATATAAGCCCGAATCATGCCCTGCATGGTTCGGGCTATTTTTATCCCGCTTTAATGGGCGGTAAGACCCCCACTGATTAAAGTTTCACTTTATCCGTAATTTTCTCTAACTTATTTATTCGTCAAAAAAATGATATACCCTTTAAGTTTATCTAAATATACTGACTTTTTCACAATAAAAGCTGTCCCGTTTTGGAACAGCTTTTATTGTCACCTTTTGTCGGTAAATCGATATATTGAGAAAATCGCTGATATAATTCTAGTTACGGTCGATATATTCAAAAAATCGCCGATATAATTTTTCCGTCTTGTTTACTATCCTAACTTCACAAGGCTGTAGTTCTTCTTCCCTTTACGAATAATAATAAATCGTCCATCAAATGAATTTTCTACCGTAACATCCGTACCTACATCCGTTACTTTTTCGCCATTCATAGAAATAGCTCCATTATTAATATCTTCGCGTGCTTGTCGTCTAGATGGTTCGATTCCTAAATCAACGAGCCATTCTACGATATTTTTCGTCTCTTTTGAAGACTGGAATGTTGGCATTTCTTTAAAGCCTTGTTCAATTTCATCGGCTGTTAACGATTTAATATCTCCGCTAAATAACGCTGCTGTAATTTTCACAGCTTGCAGCAATGCTTCTTCTCCATGAACAAATTTCGTCATTTCTTCCGCTAATACTTTTTGCGCTTCACGTTTATGAGGCTCTGTTTCTACCTTCACTGCCAACTCATCGATGCGCTCTTTCGTTAAGAACGTAAAGTATTTCAAGTATTTAACGACATCACGGTCATCTGTATTCACCCAGAACTGGTAAAATTCAAACGGTGTTGTTTTTTCAGGATCAAGCCAAACTGCACCACCTGCTGATTTACCAAACTTCGTACCATCTGATTTCAATAATAGTGGAATCGTCAATCCGAATACCTTCGCTTCGTGCCCTTCTAACTTACGAATTAAATCTAAACCACTCGTAATATTTCCCCATTGGTCACTACCGCCAATTTGTAGTTGAACATCTTCTTTCGTGTATAAATGATGGAAGTCCATCGCTTGTAAGATTTGGTACGTAAATTCTGTGAAAGAAATTCCTGTATCTAAACGACTTGCTACGATATCTTTTGCTAACATACTATTAATGCTAAAGTTTTTCCCGTAATCACGTAAAAACTCAATAATATTTATTTCATGTGTCCAATCGTAGTTATTTACCATCTTTACTTCGCTATTTCCGCCAAAATCAAATAGCTTTTTCATTTGCGCTGTTAACGCATCCACATTATGTTGAACTACTTCTAACGTTTGAAGTTGGCGTTCTGATTGACGTCCACTCGGATCACCAATGGTTCCTGTTGCTCCGCCAATTAAAATAACCGGATGATGGCCAGCTAACTGAAATCTTTTCATCATCATAAACGGAATCAAATGTCCGATATGCATACTATCACCAGTCGGATCAACTCCGCAGTATAGCGAAATCTTTTTCTCTTCTACTAGCTTACGTAAACCCTCTTCGTCAGTCTGCTGATTAATGGCGCCGCGCCATTCTAATTCATCAATAATGTTCATCTTTTGTCATCCCCTTTATTTTTTAAAAACAAAAAATCCCTATGTCTATGACATAGGGACGATGATTCACCGTGTTACCACCCAGTTTGTATAAATAGCATAGCTACTCATACCACTCTCAGCAATAATATCGATTGCCAATCCGCTTAGCATTACCTAAGATACTCCAGAGTGTAATTCACAAGTTTGTTTGTGCTAGGTTCCAGCATCCCCTAGCTCTCTCGTTAACAGTGACAAACTGCTACTGGGCTCTTTCAACGTATGTTATTTGTTAAATTATTAGCCATTATATTGAATTGCAAACAAATTGTCAACAATACCCAAATGTTATTTTAAAATAATTCGCAGTTTCATACGTATATGTTATTCTTTATCTTCTCCAATAATCCTTACTTCACGCTCTAACTTCACGCCAAATTTCTCTTCAACTGTTTTTTGTACGAAGTGAATTAAATCGATATAATCTTGTGCCGTTCCGTTATCAACATTCACCATAAATCCAGCGTGTTTTAGAGAAACTTCCACTCCACCAATTCGCTTACCTTGTAGTCCTGATTCTTGAATCAATTTACCAGCAAAGTTATTAGGTGGGCGTTTAAATACACTACCACATGAAGGATATTCTAGAGGCTGTTTTGACTCACGTTTAAACGTTAAATCATCCATTTTTGCTTTAATTTCTTCATATACACCTTCTTCAAGTTCAAATCTCGCTTCAAGAATAATGTAATGATTGTTGGCAAATACACTCTTACGATATCCAAATTCAAATGCTTCTTTCGTCAAAGTACGTAGCTCTCCATCACCTGTCATTACGACAGCTTCTGTTAATACATACGAAATTTCACCGCCGTATGCACCTGCATTCATATATAATGCTCCGCCAACTGAACCTGGAATACCACAAGCAAACTCAAGACCCGTTAAGTTATGTTCTAGCGCAATACGTGATACGTCAATAATTGCTGCACCGCACTGTGCTACAATCGTCGTTCCTGTTACAGTAACACCTGTAATATGAATTAAACTTACTGTAATCCCGCGAATTCCACCATCTTTAATAATAACATTCGATCCATTTCCTAAAAACGTAACTGGAATATTATATTTGTTCGCATATTTAATAACTTCTTGAATTTCGTCATAATTTGTCGGCGCAACAAAAACATCTGCTTTTCCGCCAACTTTAATATGCGTATGATTCTTTAACATTTCATCTTGTTTCACATGACCTTCAGGCAATACCGTACTTAAATATTCATAAACCTCTTGCATATTCATTTTACGATTCCTCTATTTCTATATTCTTTTTATCCCGTTATACGGGCCCATAATATCCCCACATACATGAAATGACCCTAAAGTGGTGGATACAGTGTACCCAAAATCAATTCGAGACACCTATTAACCTCTTAATTTATAAGAGGTGCCACTCATATTAAAATATATATTGCATAATAAAGCAACCCAAATGGGCTACTAAACTTGACATGTCATCAGAAAGACAACAATTTGTAAAATATATTACTTTTTCAAAACACTACCCTTCAGTATCTTACTATACCACACGAAAATAAAGTGGTGTTTTTTTGTAATCTTTACTTTATTTTCATCAACAAAAAAGATGCTTTTACATAGGTAAAGGCATCTTTTTCATTACTTATTTTAAATTACTTTTCGTTCTCTTCTTTTTCTTTATCAAACCATAACAGTTCATCGTTATCCACTTCACCATTATAATTGATTAAGATTTCTTCTCCTGCTTTTATATCTTTATAAGCATAGAAGTTAAATGTATGATTCTCAAAGACAATATCATACGTCGCATTCGGTGTATATGAATGATTGAATAACATGCCGTATCCTAAAAGGATTGCCGTATGATTAATCCCATACTCAAATGCGTAGTCAGCAAGTAATGTTTTCTCAATGTGTTCATGCTGTTCATTCGGATAAGAGATAACCGGCGCTGCGTGTATCAACTCACCTTTTTTAATATCACGAGTTGCAAATACACCTCTATTAAATTCTCCATCACTAAGTTCAGAAGTCTTAACTTCGATCATATACGTCACCTATTTAATTCTTTCTTTGAAGTATTTTAATTCCGCTATTAGCTGAATTTCATCTTCTTAAGCTTGGCAGAAAACGAGCAGAAAAGCAATTAAAATCCGAGCAAGTCTTCGTTTAAATGAAAAAAGGGCACAAACGTTGCGCCCTTTTTAAGTGATATTACTTTTCTAAAATATCTTCTAACAATTTCACTTGCTCGCTAACAGTATGTAATGTCTTCACAGATGTATCATTTCGATGTTTTTCTTCTTCCACACTTGCTAACACTTCTTCTGTAGCTGCAGAAGTTTGCTGGATTACATTGGAAGCATGTGTAACATCCTTTACGATATTCGTCGTTTTAACTTGGAAACTTTCTTGATGACCAACGATTTCTCTCATTACATCATTAATTTCATCAATAAACTTCCCTAAATCCGTTACATTTGTTAAAACACTTACTAGCATTTCATTACATTCTTCTTGTACTCTTTCTGATTTCTCTACTTGCACTTCTACCTTACTTGCTTGATTACTAAAATCCTTCAAAATCCCTTGAATTCTTCCCGCAGAACGATTCGATTCCTCAGCAAGCTTTAATACTTCATTCGCTACAATAGCAAATCCTTTTCCATGCTCACCTGCTCTTGCAGCTTCAATATTTGCATTTAAAGCTAGCAAACTCGTCTGACTTGAAATATTCGTTATTACATCTACAATTTCATTAATTTGTTTCGATTGCATCATTAAATCTCTAAATATAATTCCTGATTGTGAAACAACATCATTTAAACTTCTCATATTCGCTTCAAAACTTCGTAGAGTATGTACACTACCTTTTGAAATTTCTAAGCTTTCATCAACACGAATCGATGCATTTCTTACTTGAGAAATGATTTGTTCAATATTTCCCTCCATATCGTTCAATACTTCTACCGAACGATGCATCATCTCTGATTGTGATTGCGTGCCAACTGCTACCTCTTCAAAAGCAAAATTGATTTCACTCATTGACTCCATCGATGTATTCATATTTTGTCTTAAATAATTGAAATTACGATCTAGTTTCACAACCGTTTCCTCAATAAGCCTTTGCGTTTCTTCTAACTCCTGAGCTTTTCTCATTACTTCTTGCTTCTCATCACTTAAACGAGCCAGTAAGTTAGAACCAATTTTCGTGACGCCCCACATAGCGATTGTAACGATCGCTAACAAGCTTGCGAAGTTTGCAGCTTCAGATGCTGCTGTATAAGCAAAGAATTGCTCGGGCCAATAACTACAAAGAATAAATGTGATTACAACTGCCACTCCGCCGAGAATTACAACGAGACGTTCACTTAAATAAATAAGTGAAACGGCTAGTGTAAAATAGACCATTTGAAATACAGCTGGGCTTTCATTAAAAGCTTGTACCATAATGAAAGACATCGTAAGTAACATAAACGTCATGATATATTTATACATCGCTTCCATGCTTTCTATAAAAGTAAGAAGCGTTCCAAATACAACGACAGAAATACCACAAACCCAAAACGCGATTGCTCTCTCTGTAAAAATATATCCGTAATACCCAATCGCGATGATTCCAAGGAAGAAACTACAAATTGTAATAAACAACAATAAATGATTTTTCTGTGATTCTTTCTCAAGGTTAGAAAAACAAGTTTTCTTTAACCATTCCATATATAGTCCCACCTTCTGCACCTAATTACTTCAGCTTAAATACCGCACTCACTGGGTTATGATCACTATTTTCAAACTTTAAATCTTTTCCTTGCACATTTACAATCTCAACATTCGGTGAAACGATAAAGCCATCAATAATCGTGACGAAGTTTTCACCTTCTACATACTTCTTCACATCGTCTCTCACCGTCATAACAGATGAGTCTACAGCCCACTTAAAGCCACCATCAGTAAAGTCCTTCGGTAACTCTACCAACCATTCAGGACGCTCTTTCACAAACTTCGGATCACTTAATTGAACGTTAGAAAGTAATTGATTCCAATCTCCGCCCATTATTACGTAATCACCATTTTTATAATGCTTGTTCATATATTCTTTTAAAAACTCTACTTGCTGTTTTCTAATTTTCCCGCCTTCATCATACGCAGACAAATGTAAATTTACGAGTCTAACAAACTTCCCATTACTAACAGGAATTTTATGCTCAACAATCGCTCGATCTAAATCAAACAAACGCTTCGGCCAAGGCTCCATTCCAGGAAGTTGGAACCTCTCCGCTGTTTGAACTTTATATTTAGAAAATGTACTTAATCCAGCCTCCGCATATCCCATTGGACTTGTAATTGGGACAGGGACCCATTTTGTATCATAGTTCTTTCCGAATGATGAAGCATAATCAGGTAATCCATTTTTCAAAAATTCATGCCCATTTACATCAAAAGATCGCATTGATTTTATATCGACTTCTTGTAATAACGCAAAATCACTATTCTCATTTTGTAAAAACGAAAGCATATTCTTTAGGTTAACTTCCGTTTGCTCTTTACTACTTGAACCAGACCCCTTTCCTCCATCCATAAAGAAGTCTTGGTCCTTATCTAATCCGGCATATCCAATATTAAATGTTGTAACTTTAAATTCATTTCCTGTCGCTAATACGCGCTCTTTATTATTTTCCACCTTCAAACTTACAACATCAGCAGGCTGTTCTTTAGTAAGTGTCATATACCCTAAAAAACCACCTACAACTCCTACCCCTACTAAAATACATATAAGTACTATTTTTAATAACTTCTTCAAATAAACGCCCCTTTTCTAAAACACACAGCTAAATTATCTTTATTTTCAGTTAACTACAACTGAATGACAGACATAAGAAATATTTTATCACATTGAAAACCTTATATCACTATATTTAGTTTATAAGCATACCCATCTACCCTAAACCATTACACACATACAAACGACTTCACTTCTTCACTGGAAATTCAATAAGATTTTTAGTACACTATATGTAATAATCATAGGCGATGGAGTTCGCCATAATCGCTGCTTAGCTAATGACTCCTACCAGTATCACTACTGGTAGGAGTCTATTTTTTTGAGCACACTATTTTAAAGAGGTGAAGATATTGATTTATATTATCGTTGGCATTGCCGGTATATTAGGAGCCCTCTCTCGTTATTATTTAGGCCTTACTATTCATACTTCATGGCATCATTCATTTCCATTAGCTACATTACTTATTAACTTAGCTGGCTGCTTCTTATTAGCGTGGCTAACTAGCTATATCGCTCGGCGAAATATTTTGCCCTCAGAGATTATAACAGGTATTGGAACTGGATTTATCGGTTCATTTACGACATTTTCGACATTTAGTGTAGAAACTGTGCAATTAATTCATCATTCTGAATGGAGTACGGCTTTCTTATATGTATCATGCAGCATGCTCGGTGGCCTCATTATGTCTGCTCTTGGCTATACACTAGGTGGTTTCTTAATTAAGAAACATCTTACGGAAGGTGATCACTTATGATAGAAACTTTATTAGTAGCAATAGGCGGTTTTTTCGGTGCTATTACACGATTTGCAATTAGCAATTGGTTTAAAAAAAGAAATAAAACTTCCTTTCCAATTGCTACATTTCTCATTAATATAACAGGTGCATTTTTACTCGGATATATAATTGGCAACGGGGTCTCTACAAGTTGGCAATTATTATTAGGGACTGGATTTATGGGAGCCTTCACTACATTTTCGACGTTTAAATTAGAATCTGTTCAGCTTCTTAATCTAAAAAAATGTAGCACACTCCTTTTATACATAAGCACTACTTACATAATCGGTATCCTCTTCGCATTCCTTGGAATGAAACTAGGCGGAATATAATGAAAGAAAGCGACTCTAATCAGTCGCTTTCTTTCATAAGAAGTATGTCCCGCCATATGGAATAGAAAATAAGCCCATTGGTTGCACATCGTAATGTACACTTTGCATCGGAAGCTGTGAGTACGACATATACGGTCCTTGCATCATTTGTGCAAAATATGCTTGTTGCTGCATTTGAATCGCTTGATTCACAGCATGAATTGTCCCCTGAGCTCCTGCCAGTGTAATAGCTGCCCCCACTTGTCTACCATTATAAAAATAATGATTCATTATGATTCAGCTCACTTATTATTTTTCTTAGATATAGTATGTTCCTATTTTATAGTGAGTATTTTGTCCTGATTAATGGATCCCTCACTACTTAAACTTCATTTTATCTATTACTTTTTTTTAGCTTTGAAGCAATAAATTCAAATAGTAATACACCAATACCACTCAAGAATAATACATAACTTATCGGTACTAGGAAAAAGAAAGGTTCTTCAAGAAATCCATTCGCCCCCACTTTACTATTTGAAGCATGTATAGTTAAAGAAATGATCGCTAAAATCATGAAAGAAATAGATACTACGTATTTATTTATCATTTCAAATTCTCCTCCATTCATATAATTATCCTTAGATTGTTAACATCATACTATCTAAAAACAAATTAAAAATCAATATTTTTTTATCGTTTTACAATAAATTAGTTTTCTAAATTTAAAACAAAAAGTTTTGCGAAGCATCTTGCATTGCCTCACAAAACTTTTCAAACATACATATTTATACTTCAAATCTCTTACTTACTACAACATATATCGCACACAATAGTACGAATATCCCAGCATAAATTAACAAAATTTCTACACTAAACATATCAGCCAATGGGCCAAATATTATCATTCCTAAAGGAAGGGCGCATGAATTAGCGATTTGTACAAGACTAAACATTCGTCCGTGCATGGAAGGTTCTACTTTTTCCTGCAATAACACGTTAACCGGTGTATTGAAGCACGGCATTGTTATACCAATTAAAAAGTTAAATACTAAATACATAATAAATACCGGAGCAATTCCTAGTCCAATCATAAGCAGTCCATACAACGCACAAGCTAGCGCTGTTGTATGCATACGATTACGGAAACCACCCCACGCTGCAATCAATATGCCACCAGCTGCCGCTCCCGCACTAAAAATCATCTCGCTAGCAGTAAGTCTCCACATTTCTGCACCGAAAGAACGAGTTACCATTAAAGGTGTTAAAAAGGCAGCTGGACTTATTAAAATCATGACAATGATTAATAAAACGAGTAGCCTTTTAATAAATACATTTTCTTTTAAATAAGCAAAGCCTTCTTTTATGCCTTGTAGATTAGATTTTTGCTTACTCTCTGCATTCACATGTCTCTTCACTTGAATGATAAACATAATACTAATTCCAATCATAGCCGTAATGACATCAATAAAAAATGTCGTTTCAATACTAGCAATAGAAAGAATTGCAGCACTTGCTGCTGGAGAAAGAAACATAATTAAAGATGTAATACTGCTATTCATCCCATTTACTTTCATAAGATAATCTTTTGGAACGATTTGTGGGATTAATGCATTCACAGCTGGCGTTTGTACCCCTGTCCCAGCTGAACGAATGAGTAATACTATAAAAAGTAACCAAATACTTTTATATCCTGTTAAAAATAAAACTGCTAAAACTAATGTAGCAATTGCTATAACCCCGTCCGATAACATAATCATCTTTTTACGATCGTAACGATCAATCCAAACACCCGCAAATAAAGAAATCGCAATTTGTGGTAAGAAACCGGAAACGGTTGAAATGGTTAACATTAACCCTGACGATGTCGTTAAGGTGATATACCATATAATCGCGTACTGTACGAGAGATGAACCGAATAACGAAATCGTTTGAGAGGTCAAAAATAATATAATTTTCGTTTTCCAATTGTTTTCAATCATACGTTTCACACCCCCTTAACTAATCCTGTCTCTATATTAAAAATACTATCTGCCCAATCAAGATAAAAACTTGCTTCGTGAGATACGAGTATAATGCTGCCCTTAAACTTAATTAATGCCTTTTGCAAAGCTTCCTTCGCTTCTGCATCTAAATGGTTTGTCGGCTCATCTAAAATTAAGAAGTTACAAGGTGATAGTAATAATCCGCACAGTTTCACCTTCGATTGTTCACCACCACTTAACGTACGAATTTCTTGCGAAACGTGCGTATCCTTCACACCACATGCAGCTAAATGATGGCGTATTTCCTTCCTATTCAGTTTAGGAAACTGTTCTGAAATAATTTGAAGCGGCGTTAAAGAATCATTGCTCCAATTTAAATCTTGCTCATAATATCCAATCTTTATTTGCTCTGAAAAGTGAAACTCTCCAGAAATACTAGCAATATTTCCAACGATTGTTTTTAACAAAGTAGATTTCCCTACTCCATTGAAACCTGTAATCACAAGTTTTTGCCCACCCATTACTGAAAAATTCAACTTTGGTAAGAGAGCAAAATCGTAACCAACTTCAAGATTATTTACTTCCAGAACTGTCTGAACTGAAATGGGAAGTTCCCGAAAATGAATAGACGGTTTATGAGTAAAACTTGGTGGCGCAATTCTTTCCATACGTTGCAACTGCTTTCTACGTCCCTGTGCTATTTTTGAATTGACCCCAGCAATATTTCTACGAATATACTCCTCCGTTTTTTCAATTTTCTTTTGTTGTGCATGATATTGACGAATATAATCTTTTCGCAAATGCTCCTTTTGTCTTACAAAATCCGAGTATTTTCCATAATACTTCTTCACCGTTCCAAACTCTACATCACATATACAAGAAGTCACTTTTTCTAGAAAATCAAAGTCATGAGACACGACAATAAACGCCCCTTCAAAATTCATTAAATAATTAGCAAGCCATTCAACATGCTCTTTATCAAGAAAGTTTGTCGGTTCATCTAGTAATAAAATATTAGGCTCTTCTAATAAAAGCTTTGCTAAAATTACCTTTGCCCGTTGTCCTCCGCTTAATTCACCAATAATACGCTCCATCCCAATAGCATCAATACCTAAACCAGCTGCCACCTTGTTTATTATGCTATCTACTGAATAAAAACCGCGAGCCTCAAGCTGCTCTTGTATTTCAGCTGCTTTCAATAATTGATTCTCACCTCTAGTCATCGCACTTTCTTCATATAACTTATTCATTCTCTTTTCCATTTCAAACAAATCATAAAAAGCTCGTTTTAAATACTGTGAAATAGTATAGCTCCCATCAATTTCTGCATATTGATCAAGATGTCCAATCTGAATATTAGGTTGCCACTTAACACTCCCCTTATCAGAAATAATTTCCCCCACCAATATTTTCAGTAACGTACTTTTTCCTGCACCATTCTGTCCAACAATCCCCATATGTTCCCCTTTATGCAAATCAAAAGAAGCATTTTCGTATAATACTTTATCTATAAAACTATGTGATAAACTTTCAACTTTAAGTAAACTCATTTTTATTCCTCTTTTCCTGAAATTAAAAAAAGCAGAGAGATAGCGTCATTCGACACTAGCCCTCTGCTTCGTGGTTTTTTCCATACTAATCCAATTTACAGTAAAAGCTCATTGGAATAATATACACAAAGGGCCATAGACAAAGCATTGTCTATGGCCCCTTAATCTATTTTATACATCAGCTAAATAACCATAACGAAATAAGCATAGGTAGACTATACTTTTTTCAAAAATTATTCAGCCGATGAATATAGGGGGTTATACCCCTTGATTAAGCTCCGTACAACGCTTCACCGTATACATTTGTGCGGAGCAAAGTTTTCTAATGAGTTTTACAAATTTTATATAAAGCATGTTCTACACCTTCCTTAATACTTAAAAGGGATTTTAGCATACAGTTTTATGAAGCGTCAACATTACTTCCAAATCTTTCAACTACTTATTTTCAAAATATTGCTTCTGAAACATACACATTCTTATCGCATTATGATAGTTACCATCAACGAAAAACTCGTCTAACAGTTCACCCTCTACCATAAATCCAACCTTTTTATAAACATGTACTGCTTTTTCATTTTCCTTATCCACAACTAAATATATTTTATGCATATTTAATACAGAAAAAGCGTAATCCATCGCTAAACGCGTCGCTTCCGCTGCATAACCATATCCTTGATAATTCGGATCAATAATGATTTGGAATTCCGTTCTACGGTGAATATAATCGATTTCCACTAACTCAACCAATCCAACCATTTCATTATCTTTTTCAACGATAAATCGGCGTTCACTTTGATCATGTATATGTTTATCGTATAAATCTTGCAGCTCCACAAATGCCTCATACGGCTCTTCAAACCAATACGACATAATATGTGCATTATTATTCAGTTCGTGTACAAACTTTAAATCTTCTCGCTCTAATGGACGCAATTTCAATTCCTGACTCATTTCTATAACCTCCAAGTAAAAGAAACCTCTTCACTTAATTTCTCAATTTTTTTCAATTTCAAACGCCCTAATTTCATTGTAAAGTCTCAAGTGACTTTAAGGTCAAGATATAAAAAAAGTAGTGCAAACTTATGTGTGCACTACTTTCTCTTACTCTTACTCTTCTTCTCGTAATGTTTCTAACACTTCAATTGCCCATTCACACCAGTCGATGTACATTTTTGAATACCTTATTCCATATTCAACAGTAATATACTCTCCGATCACCTGTTTACGAATAGACGACTGATCCGGAAAACTATAATCTTTCCATTTTTGAGTTTCCCGCATTACATGTGTTTCTCTATCAATTACCTTCTGTAATAGTGAAATAGCTTCACTTACTGAAATAACATTAAAACTTGAGGCTTTTAATAAAAACTCATCCTTTATACGTTGAGGCTTCGTTTTCGAATGAATAATCCATTCAACAAGAGCCTTTTCGCCCTCTTTCGTCAAAGAATATATTTTTTTATTTGGACTTCCTTCTTGATAAATATATTCGAACGTAACCAGGTTATCCTGCTCCATTTTTGATAATTCTTTATACACTTGTGAATGACTTGAATTCCAAAAATAAATGAGTTGTTCTTGAAAAGTATGATACAAGTCATAACCAGTTTGTTCTTTTTTTGAAAGTAGTCCAAGTAATGCATAACGAATAGACATTCTAAATTCTCCTAACTGGACTTTTAAATTATGAATAATTTGTTTCAATTTCATTATATCGATTGTACTCCTTTTAATAAACCATTATCATAACCATATGACTATTTAGTCATATGTCATTTAACTAATAAGAGTAAAGGAGGATATGATGAAAAAGAATATAGTTCCGTTAATGATCGTTCAATTTTTCATCTTTTTAGGATTCGGTATGATTATCCCTGTTCTACCAGAAATCATTACAAATTTACATGTGCCGTCGCATCATTTAGGAATGCTGTTATCTTCTTATTCGCTCGCTTCATTCTTAACAGCTCCACTTTGGGGAAAGATTTCTGATCGAGCAGGTCGGCGTCCTGTACTACTAATTGGCATACTCGGGTATTCCATTAGTTTTTTCTTAACAGGTTTACTGATTAATAATTTAACTGGCTTATACATCGCAAGAAGCCTAAATGGATTGTTTGCCGGTGCATTATACACCGCTGCAACAGCTTCCATTGTCGATATGACAAATGAAACTGAGCGTAATCGTTATATCGGAATGATGGGTGCTTGTATCGGGATGGGCTTTATTGTCGGTCCAGCAATTGGCGGGATGCTAAGCCATTTTGGAAATGCAGTTCCGTTCCAAATTGCTAGCAATCTTCTTGTCATTTTATTTCTCTATACATGCTTTACTTTTAAAGAGAGTTTAAACAATGCAGGTGAAAAAAATGCGGGAAATCCATTTAAAAAGTTTATTCATTTACCAGCTTCATCAATCGGCTTGTTTTTCATTACTTTCACAATTTCTATGGCATTAGCTGGGTTAGAAGGTACCTATCAACTATTTGGCAAACAAGCAATCGGCATTACACCATTACAAATCGGCATAATCTTTTTAGCAAGCGGCCTAGTAGATGCATGTATACAAGGTGGACTCATACGCTACATTCGTAACGGAGATGAAAAACGCTACATTATAATCGGACAAATCATTTCTGCAACAGGCCTATTTTTAATCCCTTTTATTACGAACTTACTATGGGCCGGCATTTGTTTATCCATCTTCACAGCTGGAAACGCGCTCGTACGAACTTGTACTCTATCCTTTTTAACAAAACAAGTAAAAAGCGATCACGGTACCATTTCAGGCTTAAATTATTCATTTGATAGTTTAGGAAGAATTATCGGACCAATATTTTTCACAATGATATTTACATCACAAGGGGCAGTATCTTTCATAGTAGGAGGCATGATGACGATGCTTTCTATCGGATTCGTAATCCTATTTTCAAAAAAACAACATACATACGGGAGTGAACTATAATGCTTAATATGTTTTATCAAATTCACGCGGGATCATGGGCAATTCTTATCATCTTATTTATTATGAGTTACATGCTTAACAAACAAGAATTTACACTGTGGGGACAACGTGCCTTTTATGTTCTTATGCTAGGTTCAGGAATTGGAATGGTAGTCATTAAAAACTTCCCTGTCATTTCTATGATAAAAGCTGTATTCGCTCTTATCCTTATTATGTCGATGGAAATCCTCGTAGCAAGGAAAAGAAGAGGACAAACTCATACGTTATGGTGGGGCGTATTCGCTATCACGTTCATCGTTATTTTATTAATTGGATTTCATATTATATAAAGTGAAACTTTAATCAGTGGGGTTTTGTTCATCCCCCACTGATTATTAGTTGAACCAATCGGGCTTTTACGGGCAGTTGATCCCCCACCTAACTTCTTTGCTTCCTCTGAATTTTGAGATGGGGGTCTTACTGCCCGTTAATGCGGGATAAAGTAAAAACCCCTAGATTTAGGGGTTTTTACTACTCTTTTCTCAAATCTCTCATATTTGATATGTATAACGCAATGACTAAAACAAGAATTGCTCCTGCGTATAATAACGTCTCCATCGGTTCCTCATGAGATACAATAATTAATCGAATTAAAGCCGTAATTCCTATATAAATAAAATAGCGTAACGGGAAATGATAATTCGATTTAAAATACTTAATAATCAATGCGATGAACTCGAAGTATAAGAAATAGACGATGATACTCTCAACCAATTTATACGATGTATATTCCTTTGTTGAAAATATGTATTGAATAAATGTGATAGTCTCGTTAATTAAAAAGATAGATAAGACAATGGATAATATAATTAACGCTATATTCAATATCCACTGTAAAACGCTAGCTATGTAATGATCGATATTAAACTTCATTTCACACTCTCCTTCACGTAAATACTTATTTATTATAGCAAAATTATAATTGGAGGTGGGTTAAATCATATTTTCGCCCTTTGTTGGTGCCGGTGTGTGGGATGTTCATTGTTTTGAGGAGTCTTTTAACCGCAGAACTAGATTGCATATTAAGAAAGTCCCTCAATTTGCTATTGGTAGTTATTGTTCCAAACAGAAGTGTGTAGTCTTGTAAAGCACGTAAATGAGCATTTTTAGACGTACTATTACAGTTTGAGCAACGCCAGCCCTGTTTTTCTTTTAACATTGCCATTGTAAAACATTCCTCACACTGCACGCCATTTAGTAATTCCTCTTTTTTTAATTTATATTGTGCAAAAATATTTTGTCGTTGCGGAATGTGCTCATTCATAATCTGATTTATAAGTCCATCTACATTACCAATTATATCTTCTTTATATTGATTTTCCATCTGTTTGATTCTATTAGGTAAATTTGCACCGTGGATAATTTTATTAGGAAGCATTTCATCTGAAGTTTTAATAATTGTACGAGGAGAACTAATTACAATGAGAGATTCAATCGGAATATTATATAAACCATGCAAACTCAGCCATTTTCTCAGCTGCATCTCTTGCCGTTTCACTTGTAAAAGCGGATCTGGAAAACCCTCTTCTGAAGCACCATCTACGATTCGAATGAGTTGATTAAACTTTGCATCAAAAATTAACGTACCAATGATATTTTTTATTTCAAGAAAAAGAAGAAAACATGAAGAAATTATGAGGGCATCAATTTGGAAATAATGTTTCTGATCAAACAATCTAATGTCATGTAAAATGCTATATTTTGTTTCAGATAGAAAACTAAGCGGATATTCAATTGCCTGCTCTCCTTTATAGCCAGCCATAAATTTCGCTAAATTTTCAGCCACCACGTTCCTTTTTGGATGATGAGCAGGCAATCTTCTAAGTAAAGCTTCTAATTGGAGCAAATGTACGGGCATTTTCCGTTCTTTCACAATCATCTTTATCCCCTCCAAAATATATCAGCGATTTTTCAAATATATCAGCGCAACTCCAATTATATCGGCGATTTTCGAAATATATCAGCGCAACTCAATTTATATCAGCGATTTTCATAATATATCGACTTACCGACAAAAAACGACACAACAAACACTCATAAACAGTATATCACCACATCTAAAATCGCACTGTAAGCATAATGTTACTCCTCCCTTTTGATTACGACATTTTAAAAACGAGAGAATCACATTCACCTTATGTAAAATAACTTTTTTATAAATGCAATCGCAAAAAAGCTGCTGCCTACAAAATATAGACAGCAGCTACAGTATACATTTTATAACTAATAAACAGCGATCGGCCCATAAGGACCATCAATAATCTCTATTTTTGTTTCAAAAATATCTGTCAAAAGTGTTGGGTCCATAACCTCTTCTACTGTTCCAAAAGCAGCAATTTGTCCATCTTTCATAGCACAAATTTTGTCAGAGTATTTTGCTGCAAAATTTATGTCATGCATAACAGTCAAAATTGTTCTTCCAAATTCATTAGCTGCACGTCTCAAATGCTCCATCATTTGAACAGAACGAGCAACATCAAGGTTGTTCAAAGGTTCGTCCAAAAGTACATATTCCGTCTCTTGGCACAATACCATCGCTACATATGCCCTTTGTCTTTGACCACCAGAAAGCTCATCTAAATATCTATTCTCTAAATTCGTTAAATCTAGGAAGTCGATATATTTAGAAATAATAACTTCATCCTCTTTCGTTAATCTTCCCTTTGAATAAGGAAAGCGTCCAAATCCAACTAATTGTCTAACAGTAAGCCTCGTTACAAAATGATTTTCTTGTCGCAATATAGTCAAAACTTTTGCTAAGTCTTTTGATTTGGATTCAGAAACATCCATATTTGCTACTTGGATTTGACCTTCATCCATATCTAAAAGTCTTCCTATCATCAAAAGTGTCGTAGACTTTCCAGCACCATTTGGTCCAATTAAAGAAGTAAAGCCCGCTTTTGGTATTTCAATATCCAAAGGTCCTATTTTTACCTTATCAGTATAGAACTTTTTAACATTATCGATTTTTATCATAAAGCCCTCTTCCTTAAAACTATAGTTAAGAATATAATTCCACCAAATAATTCAATAATAACTGAAACTACACCTTGAGCATTGAATACATGATACATTAAAAAGTATGCGCTCGTCATTATTAAAAATCCGATTGCAAAAGCCATTGGGAAAATATATCTATGATCATAAGTTGCCGCCGCCTGATAACTCAAAGTTGCTACTAAAAACCCATAGAAAGTAAGTGGCCCAATTAGAGCTGTTGAAATAGACATTAAAATAGCTACTAATACAAGCGTATAAATTACACTAGGTTGATATTTAACTCCAAAGGAAGTAGCAACATCCTTTCCTAGTGATAACACATTTAAATTCTTAGAATGAGCAAAAATTAATACTGCTACAATTATGATCATCGGAATGACAATAGGAAAATATGCAGGATCTGCATGATTAACAGAACCAAATAATTTTGCTTGTAAAAGATCAAACTCTGAAGGCGCAAGTAACTTTCTCATGAAAGTTGACATAGAATTTAGTCCCGCACCAATAATAATTCCGACTAAAAGCATAAGTTGTAAATTCCCGTATTTACCGGAAAGTAACCATCCATAAAGTATCAAGCTCATGAGGACCATAAGAACGACTTGAAATAAAAATGATCCAATTCCATTAAAATTGATCAATGCACTAGCACCAAAGAAGAATATTGTGCTCGTATGAATTGCTGAATAAAGTGATTCGAAACCTAACAGTGAAGGAGTAATAATCTTATTATTCGTAATGGATTGGAAAGCAACTGTCGACAAGCTATGGCAAACAGCTGCAATAATCATTGCAACAATAGCTACAATCCTTCTCTTAACAACTGGGATAAAAGAAGGTGAATCTATCGGAACTGGATTGTTATACACTAACAGTCCATATGAAGAAAGGAGGCCTAAAGCAATCAATGTGATCAGTACAATCCAATAACGTCTTGCTTCCTTCTTAGAACGAAAAGCGCTAGCTGATCTACTTTCATTATGAAGGCTAGAATCGACTTCGACATTTTCTTTATTTCTATAATCTAATGTGATCATCGTGGCCTCCTTGGTTTTCTTTTTCTCAATAAAATAGTAATAAACACGACTGCTCCCACTGATGCAAGTATTAAAGAAACAGGTAATTCAAAAGGCTTTATAATTGTTCGAGAAATGATATCACAGGCAGTTATTGTACCCATTCCGATCAGACACACCCAAGGTAAATTACTTCTAAGATCATCACCTCTAAACATGGAAACAATATTTGGAACAATTAACCCTAAGAAAGGTAAATTTCCAATAACTGCTGCAACAATCCCAACGGCAAAAGAAATAAGGGCTGTTCCAAAAAGAACAATTCGGTTGTAATTAACGCCAAGACTTGTTGCGACATCTTCTCCTAGTCCAGCTAAAGTCAATCTATTCGCATACATAAAAATAAGCAAAGTAACGATAACAATCAGCCATAAATATTCGTATCTTCCGACCTGAATGTTAGCAAATGAACCTACAAACCAAGTTTCAATACTTTGCGTCATTTGAAAAAGGAGTCCCAAAAAAGTAGACACTGCAGAAATAACTGCTCCAAGCATCAATCCAATAATCGGGACAATTAAAGACGAACGAAGCTTAACTCTTCTTAAAAATAGAAAGAAAATCATAGTTCCTATAAAAGAAAAAATGATTGCACCAGTCATTCTTTGAACTAAAGTTGGGGCAGGGAATAGTAAATACACAAAAAGCAGGCCTAAGCCTGACCATTCAATAGTCCCCGTTGTAGTAGGTTCAACAAATCGATTTTGTGTAATAAGTTGCATGACAAGCCCTGCCATCGCCATTGCAGCTCCAGTAAGCATTAATGCAACTGTTCTCGGAACACGAGTGATGAAAAACATCTCCATTCCGTCCTCTTGTCCACGTATATCATAAACGCCAGTAAACAGTGATATAATCCCTAAAATTAGAACAACTATAATCGCTATTATAAAAGATTTTGTCCATAATTTATTGTGATTATAAAACTGGGGTTGAGAAATATTCTCAACCCTAGAAATTATATTTTTTGACACTGCTTCGTACCCCTTTACACTACTTAGCTAAAGTTTTTGCGATATTTCCAAATAACTCTATATAAGTCTGAATTGATTCATTTGTGTAAGTATCTGCTGGTGCATAAATAACTTGTTTTTTAGAAACAGCAGTTGTGTTTTGAAGAGCTGGTGATTTAGAAATAACATCCTGAGCAGGAGCTGACTTAGCTGCATCAGATGTTGCAGCATCACGATCTAATACGAACAGCCAATCAGGATTTGTTTGTGCGATAGCTTCAACAGAAACGTCATCACCTTTATGACCTGCAGTAGAATTAGAAACTTCTAACGCTGGAGTCCAACCGAAAATTTCATACATTGGTCCCCAAACGCGACCAGAGTGCGGCGCAGCAAAACCAATATTACCACCAGTAACGATAACACTCATAACTTTATCTTTTCCGTTATAAGCAGATTTTGCATTTTCAATAGATTTATCAAAATCAGCTACTAATTTTTTAGCTTCTTTATCTTTATCAAAGATTTTTCCTAAAGTAATTGTAGAATCTTTAAGTCCTTTTACTAAGTTTTCACCAGGCTTAGTAGCTTTCTCAGAAACATCAACGTTAAGATCAATAACTGCTGCATTTGGTACTAATTTTTTAATTTCTTGATAATGGCTAGCAAATCTTTGGCCAACGATTACAAGATCAGGGTTTGCAGCTGCAATAATTTCAAGATTTGGTTCGCGGTGATTCCCAATATTTTGAACTGAATTATCTTTTACATATGCTGAATCAGCGGGCATTACATCCTTTGGAGCAGCCGCTAATTTAATTCCCCAATCAGATAAAGTTTCAAAAGTTCTATTATCTAAAGCAACTACATTCTTTGGATTTACAGGAACAGTAACTTTTCCATGCGCATCAGTGATTTCAACCGTTTTTGGCTTATCACTACCATTACCTTTAGTAGCCTTCGAAGTTTCTTTACCTGCATCTGAGCAAGCTACTAACATTAAAGTGAAAACTGCTAGAATACTTACTAATTTTAAAAGCATAGTTTTTTTCATACGTATACTCCTTATTATGTAATTTAGTTCGAAAATGATAACATCGATAGATTAAATTAGACAGTAACTTTTATGTACCCAAACTGCTATTGATAATCATTTTCATTTGAATATCCTGTAAATAAGTATAGTCATTAATTCTGTGAAAATCTTGTGAATGGTGTGAATTAATAAAACCAAGCATAAATTAAATATGAAAAGTAACATTTGAAATCCAGCATGTTGACTAACTATGGTTTTCCCTACAAAACCGGCTCATTAATAGCTAACATTTTCATAATCCCTCGCCTGATAGAAATATACTTTTTACATCTTTTCATACTTCTCAAAAACTATTTGATTATTGATTTAAAGAAAAAAACGAGTAAAACTAAATGAAACGTTTTACTCGTTTTTTCTATTATCTTATTTCTATCATTCAATCATTGAATAACCTCTACCATGTATCGTTTGAATATATCTGTCTTTCTTCTCACACTTTAACTTTTTTCTTACATATCCAATATATAAGTCTACTACATTTGGATTTACGACTACGTTATGTCCCCAAACTTGGTTCAAAAGCATTTCACGGCTCAATATTGTATTTTTATTCTTAATTAAAAATACAAGTAAATCGTACTCGCGCTTAGTAAGTGAAAGATTTTTACCACCTTTTTTCACAATATTGCTAGATGCATCAACAAAAAGATCTTTAAACTGAAAAAAGGTTGTCTCATGTTGCTGGTTACAGTCACTTCTCCTTAAAATAGCTTGCACCCTTGCTACTAGTTCTTCTTTCGCAAATGGTTTTCTTATATAATCATCAGCTCCTGCTTGTAACCCTGCCACGCAATCCTTACTAGAAATATTGTCAGTCACAATAATGATCGGTGTCATTTTAACAAGTCGTATTTGTCTGCAAATTTCTGGCCCGGATATGCTTAATGAATCCCAATCTAATATGATAATATCCCAATCTTGTTCATATATTATATTTAAACCTTCGTTTTCATTGTGAAGTTTTAAAATGAAATGGCCTTCTTCCGTTAAACCGCTTACGATTTTCTTTGCTAAAGACCGTTCATTTTTAATTACTAACACCTGCCTCACCGATGGTTCACCTCTACTTCAATATAACTTAGTTAGATAAAAAATTATTTAAGATTTATAAATATTAAATCCCTAAAAAATCCATTCAAACAGCTTATTAGGAGAACTCTATATAATCTTACAATAGGTATGTATAGAAACACAAAACATATTAAGATTTGAATAAAATGATTTTATTAATAGAAACTCACCAATTGGGCGTTTACCAGCAGCTATAGTATCTACCTGCTTATCATTAATAACCACTTCTTCCTTTTCTGTTTCAGGGGTACCGGCTCATCCCCATCAACTTAAGCAGTTTATAAAACCACAAAACAAAAAGAACCATAACCTCACCAAACTGGCAAAATTATGGTTCATATCATACAAAATAAAAAACCACCAAATATGTATTGGTGGAGACGGTGGGAGTCGAACCCACGTCCAAAAATATCGGCACTTAAGCTTCTACGAGTGTAGTCGATATATTAGCATTTCGCGAACTCTTCGGCCTATCGACAGGCTTCCAAGTTGCTAGTCTGGTTGTTCTCTTCCTTTGTCCTCAGACGGCGAACTCCGGCGTAGTCCACTTAGTTTGAGTCCCTTACCCTACCACATGGACGATGGAGGGAGGAACCTTTAGTGCAATTAAGCAGCTAAAGAAAGATTGTTTTGTTTGCCAATTATAGGCTTTGACGTTTTAACGAGGCCGATCCCCTCGACTCGCAACCTAAGCTCGAACTATCCCTGTCGAATCCGTAACGTCCCCATGATAAAAATGGAGCATACGAAGAAAATTTCGTGATAGCTACTAAGAGCTGTTTTTCAATGTGCAACAATCTTACATAAGTTATTATAACATACGCGCGCCGTTTTACAAATGTAAATATCTGTATTACATCTTTTGGCGATCACGGAACGCGCGTGCAATTTCACGTTTTGCTTCTTTCTCTTTTAAATCGTGACGCTTATCATATTGTTTCTTACCTTTTGCTAAACCAAGTGCCATTTTCGCGAATCCATTTTTCAAATAGATTTTAAGTGGAACTAATGCATATCCTGTTTCTTTTGCAGCTCCTGCTAATTTATCAATTTCTTTTTTATGCAGAAGTAACTTTCTCGTACGAAGCGGATCATGGTTGAAACGATTTCCTTGCTCGTACGTACTAATATGCATATTATGAACCCATACTTCACCATTATGTACACGAGCAAATGCATCTTTCAAGTTCACGCGTCCAGCGCGAATCGACTTAATTTCCGTTCCTTGAAGGACAAGCCCTGCTTCGTATGTTTCTTCGATGAAATAATCATGAAATGCTTTTTTATTTTGTGCAATAACCTTACCTGAACCTTTTGGCATATAACGTCCCTCCTCTATTTTTACTATTGTAACAAATGTTAATAAAAAGCGAAAGTGGCTCGCTTAGAATGTGAGGTGGATGGAGCTTCTGACCTTGAGGCGCCCTTTGCCTCTCGGGAAGAAGCGAAGCCGCCGAACATTCTAGCCACTGTAGCTGGATTCCCATAAAAAGCGAAAGTGACTCGCTCTCGAGCCACCAATAAAAAAGAAAAAGCCTCGCTTTTTATCAAAGCGAAGCCATCCTTTTCTTACTTACGCTTTTTCTTCTTCTTCTTGAATCCTGGTACGTTTTCGAAGAATGCTTTTTTCTTCTTGCCGTTACCATCTTTTTTCCCTGGTTGGCTAGCGGACGCGGATGCAGATCCTCTTCCTTTACCTTTGCCACCACGGTCAAATTTTCTACCTGTGCCACGTTCTCCGCCGCGCTCATTACTGCGTTCGCTACGTCCGCCGCGTTTCTTTCTGCCTGTTCTTGGCTGTTCGATCACGACTGGACGATCTTTGAACTTACGACGAGGCGTACCTTTCATACCAACGATTTCAAAGTCGATTGCACGCTCGTCTTTGTTTACGTTAATAACACGAATTGTAATTTCGTCACCGATGCGGAATACGTTACCTGTACGTTCTCCGATCATTGCGAAGTGCTGCTCATCATAACGATAGTAATCATCCGTTAAGTAGCTAACGTGTACAAGACCTTCAATTGTATTTGGAAGCTCTACGAATAAACCGAAGTTTGTTACAGAGCTAATCATACCGTCATACTCTTCGCCAATCTTATCAAGCATATATTCTGCTTTTTTCAGCTCGTCTGTTTCACGCTCAGCTTCAACAGCACGACGTTCCATATTAGAAGAGTGCTCTGCAATCTCAGGTAATTTTTCACGCCATTTTGCTTGCGTTTCATTGTCGACTTTACCGTTAATGATATATTCACGAATCAATCTGTGAACAATCGTATCTGGGTAACGACGAATTGGTGATGTGAAATGCGTGTAGAACTCAGTTGATAGACCAAAATGTCCTAAGCTTTCTGCATCGTAACGTGCTTGCTTCATAGAACGAAGCATTACTGTCGAAATGACTACTTCTTCTGGTTGCCCTTGAACCATTTCAAGAATTTGTTGTAGCGCACGAGGGTGTACTTCATTTGCACGTCCTTTTACTGCATATCCGAAGTTCGTTACAAACTCGAAGAAACGCTCTAGCTTATCTTCTTTCGGATCTTCATGGACACGGTACATGAATGGTACGTTCATCCAGTGGAAGTGCTCTGCTACTGTTTCGTTCGCGACAAGCATAAATTCTTCAATTAACTTCTCTGATACTGAACGATCACGCATGACAACATCAGTCGGTTTTCCTTCTTCATCTACTAATACTTTCGCTTCTTTAAAGTCAAAGTCGATTGCACCGCGGCGCATACGTTTTTCACGTAAAATTTGTGCTAATTGCCCCATCTCTTTAAACATCGGTACTAACGGCTCATAGCGTTTAATTAATTCTTCGTCCTCATCTTCTAAAATGCTTCTTACGTCAGCATACGTCATACGCTCTGTCGTTTTAATTACACTTTGGAAAATCTCGTGCTTTACAACGTCACCTAAATTGTTGATTTCCATTTCACAAGATAACGTCAGACGGTCTACTTTCGGATTTAATGAACAAATACCGTTAGATAGACGATGCGGAATCATCGGAATTACACGGTCAACAAGGTATATACTCGTCGCTCTCTCCGCTGCTTCTACATCAATTGGAGAACCTTCTTGAACGTAATGACTTACATCTGCAATATGAACCCCAAGCTTATAGTTACCGTTCTCGAGCTTCGTTACTGTAACAGCGTCATCTAAATCTTTCGCGTCTGCACCGTCAATTGTTACGATCATTTGGTCACGAAGATCACGGCGATCTTTTAAATCTTCTTCTGAAATCGTTTCTGGTACACTGTTTGCGTGCTCCATCACTTCTTCAGGGAATGCTAAAGGCAAATGATGTTTATGGATGACAGATAAAATATCTACTCCTGGGTCATTTTTATGACCTAGAATTTGAATAACTTCACCTTCTGCACTTAAACGATTCTCTGGATAGCTCGTAATTTTCACAACTACTTTATGACCTTCTACAGCGCCCATTGATGCACTTTTCAATACGAAAATGTCACTCGTCCAGCGCTTATTGTCAGGTATAACAAATCCAAAGTTTTTCGATTCTGTATATGTACCAACTAGTTCTTTCGTTCCGCGTTCTAAAATGCGTACAATGGAACCTTCTTGACGCGAACCACTCGATTGGGAACTAAGGCGTGCTAATACTGTATCGCCATGAAGCGCACCGTTTAATTCTGTAGGCGGGATGAAAAGATCGTCGTCTCCTGTTTTCTTCTCGTCTGGTACAACGAATGCAAAGCCACGTGCATGTCCAATTAACTTACCACGTACTAAATTCATTTTTTCAGGCAGACCGTAACGGTTGCTACGAGTACGAATAATAAGTCCCTTCTCTTCCATCATTACAAGTGCCTTTACGAAATCTTTAAAGCCCTCAGAACCTTCAATTCCAAATGCCTCTTCTAACTCTTGTATCGTTAGCGGTTTATACGCTTCTTCTCTCATAAATAATAACAACTTATCAATATGTTCTTGTATGATTTCTTCCAAGCAAAAATACCTCCTTTAAAACCTTATATTATTTAGTGTATCCGAAAGATAGGGGATGTATAAAGCGAAACTTCAATACTCCCCTTATGATTTTTACAGTTTTCACAAAAAATTCCTTATGAAAAAAAGAGGCAACTAGATCTTACCAATCTAGTTGCTCCAAGAAGTTATATACATCCTCATGTAGCTCGTCACGCTGTTTATCAAGTGTAATGACATGCGTAGAGTCTTCATACCATTTAATGTCTTTTAACGTTGATTCTACACCGTTATAAATAATGTTCGCACTATCTGTATTAATCATTTCATCATGACGCGCTTGTACAACAAATGTTGGGGCATAAATCATGTCCACATTGTTACGTACGTCAGCAATTAATTGTTGTAATGCTTTTAATGTATTCATCGGTGTCTTTTGGAATTCCAACATTTCTTGTTCAATTTGCTCTGGTGATTTTTGCTCACGCTTTTTATATTCGCGGGCATATGCCAATATACCTTGGTACATCGTTTCTTCACTCTTAATATACATCGGTGCACACATTGGCACTACACCTAAAACCGGTACTGTATAACCTAATTTTAGAGAAAATACACCGCCAAGTGACAATCCAACGACAGCAATTTTCTCAAAACCTTTATCTTTTAAAAGCTGATATGCCTCCGTTACATCTTGCCACCAATCTTCAGGACCTGTATGAACAAGCTCTTCTGGTGGTACACCGTGCCCTTTATAAATTGGCGCATGACAAGTGTAGCCTTTCTTTTCTAAGAAACGCCCTAACATACGTACATCAGCTGAGTTTCCTGTGAATCCATGTAGTAATAAAACAGCGCGGTCTCCACCCTCAAATGTAAATGGTTTCGGAGATGCTAATTTCATCATGTACTTCTCCTCTTTCTCTTCTGTAATCTAGTCGTATTCTTTCTATATCTAGTGTACCATATTTATATTTCTATAATCTAATTAGAAACATCTTTCAAATGGCAAAACAAAAAAAGAAGAACCATTAGTACATCCTACTAACGCTTCTTCTTTCAATTCTATAAGTTTAAGTACGTAACACCAATTGTTAATGCGAAGAACAATACAGCTAAAACAATTGTAATACGGTTTAATACCGCTTCAATTCCACGTGCTTTTTGCTTACCAAATAATTGCTCTGCACCGCCTGAAATTGCACCTGAAAGGCCTGAGCTATTACTAGACTGCATAAGTACCATAACAATCATTAAAATCGATACAATAATAAGTAAAACGGATAATAACGTATGCACTTGGCGTACCTCCTACAAAGATTCAGTTATTGTAACTGTAGCATAAATTCTATAGAAAAGCGAGAGCTATAAGGTTGCTCTCGCTTTTCTTCCATTACATGAACATCATTGCAAATAGCGGCCCGAGCAAACATGTCAAAATCGCTGTTAATGTCATTGTTACCGATCCAATAACACCTTCATGTTCATTATTTTTCATCGCTCTCATAACACCCATAATATGAGAAGCACATCCAAATCCGATACCTTTACCAACTGAGTTTGTAACGCGGCTCCATTTTAATAAAAGCGGGCCGGTAATCGTTCCAGTAATACCTGCAATAACAACGAAAGCTGCTGTTAATGACGGTACACCACCAACTTGCTCTGAAACACTCATCGCAACTGGCATTGTCACTGATTTTGGTAAAGAAGATAAAATTAAGCTTTTATCTGTTCCCATAAGTGACGCAATAGCAAAGTCACTTGCAATGGCAACTGTTGTACCTACTAGTACCCCGCCGGCAATCGGTACAACATATTTTTGAAGAACGTGGCGTTGTTTATAAAGAGGAATTGCAAATGCTACAACACCGGGTCCGAGCAGTTTTGCAATCCAACCGCCACCACTTTCCATATAATGTTGATACGGTATATCAAGCATAATAAATAAGAAAGCCATTAATCCTGTTGCTACAAGCATTGGAATGGTGAATGGTGTTGGAAATAATTTATAGATTTTTTTAGATAATTGGTATAATAGCACCGTAAAAATAACCCAACCGATTCCGATCAATATTTGGCTCATCGCGACTCTCTTTCCTTTCTATTCGCAAGATATTGTCCTGTATGTCCTGCGACAATAATAATTAAAAATGTACTCGCTACAATTGTAATGAAAAGAGAAATTCCTTTACTCATAAAAAAAGCACCGTAATTCATTAGGCCAAGTGTTGGCGGAATTAATAAAAACGGCATAATAGCAACGAGTGTTTCTGCTCCTAAATCGAACCATTTCACTGGAAGAACTTTTAGGCTAAGTAAAACAAGTAAGAGGAACATTCCAATCAAACTTCCTGGAATCGGAATATTTAACATTTCTTGTACCCAAGTTCCAACCATATAAAAAACGTAAAGAGCAGCAATTTGGACAAGAATCTTTGTAAATTTCATGTTCATCATCCCTCTTGTTTATACGATCTTCTGTTAATATCTTTATCATAGTATAAATTGTAAAAAGCTGCAATTTATCAACTTGACAGCAAAAAACGCCTATGTTATACGCTTACAACCTTGATATGACTACATTTCTAAAAGAAAATTAAGTCAAAAACCTTGACCTAATATAAGAAGTTTTTATTTTCTGAATTTTAAAGGTTGTTATTTCAATAAAATAATCTTTTTATCCTTAAGCTTACATATATATAAAGTGAAACTTTAATCAGTGGGGGTTCTTTATCCCCCACTGATTATTAGTTGAACTAATTCGCTGTATTTCGAGGTGGAGGTCTTACTGCCCATTAAAGTGGGATAAACAAGATAGGTGGTGAACATATGCCCAAAAAAGTTCTCATTTTTTGTGATCCTGGGATTGATGATACGATGGCTCTCCTCTTAGCATTCTTTATTGATGAAATAGAAATCATCGGCATTGTTGCTGATTACGGCAATGTTCCAAAAGAGATGGCCGTACAAAATGCTCATTTTCTTAAGAACGAAACAATGAATAGAAATATTAAGATATTTGGTGGGTCAGAGCGTCCACTTACTGGTGCCCCACCTGCTTTTTTTACCGATGTACATGGGAAACAAGGGCTCGGGCCAATTATTCCAAAAGGGAATGTAACTAACGGGGAAATGGAGAATTTTTTCGAAGTTATTCCTCTTATTGAACAGTATAAAGATGAAGTAATCATTGTAAGTTTAGGAAGACTTACCTCCCTCGCAATTTTATTCATCGTATGTAAACAGTTAATGAAGCAAATTAAATCTTACTACATAATGGGCGGTGCCTTTTTACACCCGGGTAATGTTACCCCTATTTCTGAAGCAAACTTTTATGGTGATCCTGCTGCCGCTAATATAGTCCTTCAATCCTCACCTAACATGTACATCTATCCATTAAACGTCACCCAATATTCCATCATTACACCAGAAATGGCTGAATATATTGAAGCAAAAGGAAAAGCCCCACTCGTCAAACCTTTATTCGATCATTATTACTATAGTTATTATAAAAATGCTCTACCACATTTAAAGGGTAGCCCCTTCCATGACACAATGCCAATACTCGCTTTACTTGATAACTCTATGTTTACGTATCACAAATCACCTATCGTTATCATGACCGAATCTTATGCACAAGGGGCAAGCATTGGGGAATTCCGCTCTTTAGAAGAATCTAAACCATTTATTGATCGGCCGATTCATCAAATCGCAATTGATTTTGATTATAACCGCTTCTTTAAACATTTCATGTCACTTATGACGGGGGAAGAATTTTAACATAAAAAAACAGACCGTGATTTCTCACGGTCTGTCGTTATTTTCTACAATTATCGTTTGATGTTGTAGAAAGATTTGATACCATCGTAAACAGCGATTTCGCCTAGTTCGTCTTCGATGCGTAATAATTGGTTGTACTTAGCAATACGGTCAGTACGGCTCATAGAACCAGTTTTGATTTGGCCAGCGTTAGTTGCAACTGCGATGTCAGCGATTGTAGCATCTTCAGTTTCACCAGAACGGTGAGATACAACTGCTGTGTAACCAGCACGTTTAGCCATTTCGATAGCTTCGAAAGTCTCAGTTAAAGTACCGATTTGGTTAACTTTAATTAAGATTGAGTTAGAGATACCTTTTTCGATACCTTCAGCAAGTTTTTGAGTGTTAGTTACGAATAAGTCGTCACCAACTAATTGTACTTTATCACCGATACGCTCAGTTAATAATTTGTGACCATCCCAGTCGTTTTCGTCTAAACCATCTTCGATAGAGATGATTGGGAAGTCTTTGCAAAGCTCTTCGTAGAAATCAACCATTTCTGCAGAAGTTAAGCCAGTACGGCCTTCGCCTGCAAGGTCATATTTACCAGTTTCTTTGTTGTAGAACTCAGAAGAAGCAACGTCCATTCCTAAGAATACGTTCTCGCCAGCTTTGTAACCAGCTTTTTCGATAGCTTCGATAATTACTTCTAATGCTTCACGGTTAGAACCAAGGTTTGGAGCGAATCCACCTTCGTCACCTACTGCAGTGTTAAGACCTTTGTCATGTAATACAGCTTTAAGTGCATGGAATACTTCAGCACCCATACGGATTGATTCTTTGAATGTTGGAGCACCAACTGGTAAGATCATGAACTCTTGGAAGTCTACGTTGTTATCAGCGTGAGAACCACCGTTGATGATGTTCATCATTGGAGTTGGTAATTGTTTTGCATTGAATCCACCAAGGTAACGGTATAATGGAAGACCTACGAAGTCAGCTGCTGCGTGAGCTACTGCCATAGATACACCAAGGATAGCGTTAGCGCCTAGTTTACCTTTGTTTGGAGTGCCATCTAATTCGATCATAGCACGGTCGATACCAGCTTGGTCAGTTACGTCGAAACCAACGATTTCTGGAGCGATAATTTCGTTAACGTTGTTTACTGCGTTAACAACACCTTTACCAAGGTAACGAGATTTGTCACCGTCACGTAATTCTACTGCTTCGTGTTCACCAGTAGATGCACCACTTGGTACGATAGCGCGTCCGAAAGCGCCGCTTTCTGTGTAAACTTCTACTTCTACAGTTGGGTTACCACGAGAGTCAAGGACTTCGCGAGCATAAACATCAATAATTGTTGACATAATAAATTCTCTCCTTTTTATATAAGCAAATTATTTAATAATTGTTTTACCTGTCATTTCTTTCGGTTGCTCAACACCAAGAAGTGTAAGCATTGTTGGAGCGATATCACCTAAGATACCACCTTCACGTAATTCTACGTCGTTCTTCGTAACGATGAAAGGAACCGGGTTAGTTGTATGAGCTGTCATTGGCTCTCCGTCAGAAGTTAATTCTTCGTCAGCATTACCATGGTCAGCAGTAATAAGTGCTACACCATCTTTTGCAAGAATCGCTTCTACAACTTTTCCTAAACATTCGTCAGTTGCTTCTACTGCTTTAATTGTTGGTTCCATCATCCCAGAATGGCCAACCATATCACAGTTCGCAAAGTTAAGAATGATAACATCATGTTTATCATTTTCGATTTCATTTACTAAAGCGTCCGTTACTTCGTAAATGCTCATTTCAGGTTTCAAGTCATACGTTGCAACCTTCGGTGAGTTAATTAAAATACGCTCTTCTCCTGGGAATTCAGCCTCACGACCACCGCTAAAGAAGAATGTAACGTGCGGATACTTTTCAGTTTCCGCGATGCGAAGTTGCTTTAATCCCGCTTGCGCAACAACTTCACCTAAAGTGTTATCAAGGTTCATTGGCTTGAATGCCACGTAACCATCTACTGTTTCACTAAAGTGTGTCATACATACGAATTCTGGAATGTGAGGTACTTTTTCACCACGATCGAACTCACGGAAGTCTTCGTTTGTAAATACACGAGCAATTTGAATTGCACGGTCTGGACGGAAGTTATAGAAGATAACTGCATCATCATCATTGATTGTTGCAACTGGCGTGTTATCTTCGTTAACAATTACAGACGGCAATACGAATTCATCGTAGATACCATTTGCATAAGAGTCTTCTACACACTCTTCTGCCGATTTATAAGTAGGGCCTTCACCATTCACCATAGCACGGTAACATTTTTCTACGCGATCCCAACGCTTGTCACGGTCCATGGAGTAATAACGACCAGAGATAGTCGCGAATTGTCCTACTCCTGTTTCTTTAATTACTTCATTTGTTGCATCAATATAGCTTTGTGCTGTTTTTGGTCCAACATCGCGGCCATCTAAGAATGCATGAATGTATACTTTCTCAACGCCTTCTTTAGCTGCTAAGCGAAGAAGAGCAAACATGTGGTTCATGTGACTGTGCACACCACCGTCAGAAAGTAAACCGAATAAATGAAGTGCAGTACCTTTTTCTTTTACGCTTTTAATTGCACTTTGGAACGTTTCGTTCTTGTCGAACTCACCTTCACGAATTGCAACGTTTACGCGTGTTAAGCTTTGATATACAATGCGGCCAGCACCGATATTTAAGTGACCAACCTCAGAGTTACCCATTTGACCTTCTGGAAGACCTACTGCCTCACCACAAGCTGTAAGCGTTGTGTGAGGGAATTTGTTCCAGTAACCATCAAAATTAGGTTTCTTAGCTTGTGCTACAGCATTCCCGTAAGTTTCTTCACGAAGTCCGAAACCGTCAAGAATAATTAGAGCTGTTGGCTTTCTCATTTTACCGCCTCCAGAAGACCTAAGAACGAAGCAGGCTCTAAGCTAGCACCGCCAACTAAAGCGCCGTCGATGTCAGATTGTGCCATGTACTCTTTAATGTTTTCTGGTTTTACGCTACCGCCGTATTGAATACGAACAGCTTCTGCAGCAGCTGGAGAAACAGCCTCTGCAACAACTTTACGGATGTGCGCACATACTTCGTTTGCATCTGCAGAAGAAGAAGATTTACCTGTACCGATAGCCCAGATTGGCTCATAAGCGATAACAGTTGCTTTAACTTGCTCTTCAGTTAAACCTGCAAGTGCTTTTGTCACTTGACCTGCTACTAGATCAAATGTTTTTCCGCTTTCGCGCTCTTCTAAAGTCTCACCACAACATACGATTGGTGTTAAACCATGTTCAAATGCTGCGATAGTCTTTTTGTTTACTGACTCATCTGTTTCAGCAAACATTTCACGACGCTCAGAGTGGCCAAGTACTACGTAGCCTACTTTTAAGTCGCTAAGTGCTACTGGGCTAATTTCGCCAGTAAATGCACCATTTTTTTCGAAGTGCATGTTTTGTGCACCTACTTGTAAATCAGTTCCTTCAGTCGCTGCTACAAGGCGCTCTAAGAATAGAGCTGGAGAGCAAACTACTGCATCAACAGCTGAAGCTGCTGGGATTTGACCTTTAACTTCCTCTACGAAGCTAACTGCTTCAGATAGAGTTTTATTCATTTTCCAGTTACCTGCGATAATTGGTTTACGCATGCTTTGCACCGTCCTTTTTCTTTGGCTGCTACTTATTTGTCGTTAAGACAAACTACACCTGGAAGCTCTTTACCTTCCATGAATTCTAATGACGCACCGCCGCCAGTAGAAATGTGGCTCATTTTATCAGCCATACCGAATTTTTCAACAGCTGCTGCAGAGTCACCACCGCCGATAACAGAGTATGTACCTTCTGCATCTGCTAATGCTTGTCCTACTGCTTTTGTACCTTCTGCGAATGGAGTCATTTCGAATACACCCATTGGTCCATTCCATACAACAAGCTTAGAGTTTTTAATTACATCTGCATAAATTTCACGTGTTTTAGGACCGATGTCCACGCCTTCCCAGTTAGAAGGGATAGAATCGATATTAACGATTTTAGTTGTTGCAGTTTCAGAGAATTCCTCAGTGATTACAACATCAACTGGCATGTAGAAGTTTACGCCTTTTTCTTTTGCAAGTTGCATAAATTCTTTAGCTAGTTCAATCTTGTCGTCTTCACATAGAGATAGACCAATTTCATGACCTAAAGCTTTAACGAATGTGTAAGCAAGTCCGCCACCGATGATTAAGTTATCTACTTTGTCTAATAGATGACGAATTACACCGATTTTATCTTTTACTTTCGCACCACCGATGATAGCTGTGAATGGACGATCTGGGTTAGAAAGTGCTTTTCCAAGAACATCTAACTCTTTTTCCATTAGTAAACCAGATACTGCTGGTAGGTAGTCCGCGATACCTGCTGTAGAAGCGTGAGCACGGTGAGCTGCACCGAATGCATCGTTTACGAAGATGTCAGCAAGAGCTGCAAATTCTTTCGCAAGTTCTGCATCGTTCTTTTCTTCGCCCGCATAGAAACGTACGTTTTCAAGAACTAATACGTCGCCTTCGTTCATTGCTGCAACCATTTCTTGTACAGCTGGTCCGAATGCTTCGTCTGCTTTTTTAACGTCTTTACCAAGAAGCTCGCCTAAACGTGCTGCTACTGGAGTTAAACGCATTTCTTCTACTACTTGACCTTTTGGACGGCCTAAGTGGCTTGCTAAAATAACTTTCGCACCTTGCTCTACTAAATATTGAATTGTAGGAAGAGCTGCACGGATACGAGTTTCATCTGTAATTTTGCCTTCTTTCATAGGTACGTTGAAGTCAACGCGGCAAAATACACGCTTACCTTTTAAATCTACGTCACGAATTGATTTTTTGTTCATTGGATTTCCCTCCGACTACTAGTTAGGATTGACAAAACCCACTCAAAAGCTTAACACATTTGCTTTTAAAACGAAAGAAGAGAGAGAGGGAACAAACCCTCTCCCTCGTTTTGTCATTGATAACTTATATAATTAAGAATTAAAGACCTTTTGAAGTCATGTAAGCTGCTAGGTCTACTACGCGGTTAGAGTAACCAGTTTCGTTATCGTACCAAGAAAGTACTTTAACCATGTTACCTTCCATTACCATTGTAGATAATGCATCGATTGTAGAAGAAGCTGTACATCCGTTATAGTCGATAGATACTAATGGCTCTTCGCTGTATCCAAGGATACCTTTTAATTCGCCTTCAGCTGCTGCTTTGAATGCTGCATTTACTTCTTCAACTGTTACTTCTTTGTCAAGTTCAACAACTAGGTCAACTAGAGAAACGTTAGCAGTTGGAACACGTACAGCGCCACCGTTTAATTTACCTTTAAGTTCTGGTAATACTAATGCTACTGCTTTAGCTGCACCAGTAGATGTTGGGATCATGTTTTCAGCTGCTGCACGAGCACGACGTAAATCTTTGTGTGGTAAGTCTAAGATTTGTTGGTCGTTAGTGTAAGAGTGAATTGTTGTCATCATTCCGCGTTTTACGCCGAATTTTTCGTTTAATACTTTAGCAAATGGAGCTAAGCAGTTTGTAGTACAAGAAGCGTTAGATACTACGTTGTGGCTAGCTGCATCGTATTGTTCGTGGTTAACACCCATAACTACAGTGATATCTTCGTCAGAAGCTGGAGCTGAGATGATAACTTTTTTAACTGATCCACCTAAGTGTTTTTCAGCGTCTGCTTTTTTAGTGAAACGACCAGTAGATTCTACTACGATTTCTACTCCGTAGTCGCTCCATGGTAATTGTGCTGGGTCACGCTCAGCGATAACTTTGATTTCTTTACCGTTAACAACGATGCTGCTTTCGTTAGCAGATACTTCTGCGTTTAAAGTTCCGTGAACTGTGTCATATTTTAAAAGGTGAGCTAAAGTTTTAGCATCTGTTAAGTCGTTGATTGCTACTACTTCTACCTCTGGGTTGTTAAGTGCTGCGCGGAATACGTTACGTCCGATACGTCCAAATCCATTAATACCAATTTTAGTCATTTGAATTTCCTCCTTGGGGGATTATATTAAAGGGTAATACCCTTTGTTAATTGTTTTGCTGCACCTTCATCTGTAATTAGAATTGAAGTGTGCCCTTGTTTAATTACAGCCTGTATTGCCTTTGCCTTTGAAGAACCTCCAGCGACTGCAACAACGTGAGATACATTTTGTAAATCCTCTAGTTGCATACCAACTGTTCTTACCTTATGAACAACATTTCCTTGTTCATTAAAGTAGTAACCGAAAGCTTCGCCAACTGCTTCGCTTGCCTGAATCTTTAACCAATCTGCTTCTGAAGTATTTCTGCGACGTGCCATTGTTAACGCATCACCTATTCCATGAATGACGATATTGGAAGATCGAATCAACTCAAGAACTTCTTTCACGGAAGGCTCTGTCACAATAGACGCATATGCTTCGCTGCTAACATGGTCTGGAACATACAATAAGCGATAATTACTCATCGTATTTTGCGCCATCTTGGCACAAATAGTATTGGCTTCTAACTCGACGCCTTCTCCAATTCCACCACGTGCTGGGACAAATAGCATATGTAAATCTTTGCAATCAAGCTGCATCATGTCCGCAACAGCAGCTAGCGTAGTTCCTCCAGCCACAGCAACGATATTATTCGCTGTCAGACGGTCTTTTATACAAGTCACACAAGCACGGCCCATCTCCAGTTTGACCCAAGGCGATTCATCACTATCACCAGGGACAACGAAAACTTCATCCAAGTCTAATGTTTCCTTAAGTTGCTTTTCTAAAACCTTTAACCCGGAAATTTCTTTCATAAAGTCTTCCAAAGCAAGAACTAAAGCTGTTCCTTCTTCTGTCAAAGTCATTCCAGAAGAAGCGACGTGAACTAAGTTTTGTTCTTTCAAAACTTGAACTTCACTTCGCAATACTCGTTCTGTCATACCGAGACTTGCTGATAAATTTCTTCTTCCAATCGGCTGCATAAGCCTAATGTATTGAAGAATTTGCATTCTCGTTTGCATAACAGGTAGCAGATCAGGTAATAATTTTTTTGTGTTCTGAATCCATGAGCGCATATCTTTTCTCCTCACTACATCGGTTCATTTTCCCTCGTGGTCACTTTACGTCCCGTAGTGACATTTTGTGTCCCACATAGGTTAAAAAAATAATCCCTGCTACGTGTATTATTGTAACAGGAGATAGAAACTTATTCAACTCTTAACTGCATTCTTTATATAGTTTATTATGACACCTTTGTGAATGTTACCATATTCTACTTGTTTTCCGTCTATTTCTACAACCGGAATCATTAGGTGATATGTTTCTAAAAGGTCATTATCTTCATATATATCTATTTCCTCAATTTGAAAAGAATATTCACATTGTACTTCCTGTAAAACTTGTTTCGCCTTCACGCAAAGGCCACAATCATTTTTTGTATACAGTACAACTTTCATCTTCTTCACCTATCCGATCGTTTTTCGTAATGACGACGCTGGGATGTGCATTTGCTCCCTATACTTCGCCACTGTTCTTCGAGAAATAACGATTTCATGCTCTTCTTCTAACAATTTTGAAATCTTTTGGTCTGAAAGTGGCTTTTTCTTATTCTCCGCCTCAACAAGCGTTTGAATAAATTGTTTTACACGCTTTGTAGAAACCGCTTCATCTTCAGTAGTCGAAACGGCATTACTAAAGAACGATTTCATCTCAAATAAACCGTGTGGTGTTTGCACATATTTATTTCGCGTTGCCCGACTAATTGTCGATTCATGGACGCTTAACTCTTCTGCTACTTCTTTTAAAGCAAGTGGCTTTAAATACTCCGGACCTTTCCAGAAGAAATCACGTTGTTTTTCCATAATAATGGTCATCACTTGCAAAAGCGTTTGTTTTCTTTGTTTCAAACTACGCATAATCCACTGTACATGCTGATACTTTTCTGAAACGTAAGATGCTACTTCACTTTCACTATTATTAAGAAGCGCACTATATTCAGAATGAATTTCAATTCTCGGCATATTTCTCTCATTCATTTGTAAAACGAGACGATCACCATCTTTTTTCACAGCCATATCAGGCACAATATAAAGTGGTTTATCAGAAGAAAACGCAAGACCTGGTTTCGGCTGTAATGACGTAATACAGTTCACCGCCGATTGCAATTCCTCATTACTACACTTCAGCACTTGAACGAGCTTTCGCCAATCTTTCTTCACGAAATAAGCGAAATGATCTTCTACAACCTCTTCTGCTAATCCATTTCGTCTTTGTAAGCGCTTCAATTGCAAAGTTAGACATTCCTGAATATTACGCGCTCCTACCCCTGCTGGCTCAAGTGATTGGACAAGCTCTACAGAGCGGTCAACTACATGTAGCGGTGCGGAAAGGAGATTTGCTAACTCCTCATTCGTTTCTTGTAAATACCCATTTCCATCCATGTTCATAATAATGAAAGAAGCTACTTTTCGCTCTTCTTCCTCTATTTTATAATACTGTATTTGATTTAATAAATGTTGCTGAATCGTTGTAGAATCCACACTGTAGATTTCCATCTGATTCTCGACTTGTTTGCTGGTACTTTTACTGTTGTTAGAGCTCTTTTTCTTCTCCCTCTCAAAACCACCTAACTCAATAAGGGGATTCTCTAACGATTGCTCATACAAAAACTCCGATAATTCTTGTACATTATACTGGAGCATTGTAATCGCTTGCCTTAACTCTTGTGTCATTGCCAAACGTAAGCTTTGTTCTTGTAAAAGACTTGCCTTCAAACTAATCTCCCCCTTGTTTCTATTGTACAATAAGTTTGGTAAAAGGAGAATGCTATCACAGACACCCATTCCAAAATATTATTAATTTATATGTATTAATGAGATTTACAACTTAAAACCGAAATTTGAATAATATTGAAAGAAAATAATAACGGAATTTAATTATAATCAAGTACTAATAGTAAATCTTATTATCAGATATAACAAGAGGGAAATAAAAAAAGTCCTAACCTACAAAACGTAAGTTAGGACTTTTTGACGCGCCCAGAGGGATTCGAACCCCCGGCAGACGTGGTACCGGAAACCACCGCTCTATCCGACTGAGCTATGGGCGCATGATTATAAAATACACTTCATTTTCTCTTCATAATAATAGCAATAAAAACCATTTAAATCAATAAAAACTCTTTGATTGCACTTTATATATACACTATTTTTCACATAAAAAAGCCCCCTAATTTCTATATTTAGGAGGCAATTCTTAACGGTCTTATTTATCTAGTTTCTCTTTAATCTCTTTTGGAATTTCATTAGGCTGTACTTCTTGATATGTTTCAATATATTCACCTTTTGTTTTAACCTTTACATACGCTCCCTCTCTAAGTCCACGAGGTGCATAAAACTTAACATCTCTCTCTTCACCTGAAGTATAATAACCCATTAGTTTATAATCCCCAGCTACCTCTCCAATTTTGGATAGTCGACCAGATTCTTTCGCTTTTACATATACAAAGTCCTCTTTCACAAGCGGATTGTATCTATCTGTTATCTCATTATGAGAAACACTTGCCACACCAATAACTAATATAAAAGCTCCAATTAAACCCAATAATAATTTCTTCATTTTTCTCTCCTTAAAATATGCTTTTAACTTATTTTACCTTCTTTATTCTAGGAGAAAAAAGTTTTTGTCACTATCGCTTTTCCTTACATGTTCATTACAAAATTGTAATGCTCAGATGCTTCATCCCTAAAATTCCCAATCATAAATTCACTCCAACTCACAAATTATAATCTTTGAATTGATATTCCAAAGGGGGCTTCATTCAATGACTGTAATTACGAAATTAAAGCAAACTGTTTCTGGATTAAAAAGTGCACAAGCTAGCTTAGAGGGATTCGCTCTTGATACGGATAACCAACAAGCTAAGCAACTTTTCCAAACAGCTGCGCAGCAAACACAAACAATTATCGATTCTTTAAACCCACGTGTTGAAGAAGTCCAACAAGAAGAACCACAATACTCACAGCAATAACGAATCAGTCTTGCTGTGAAATAGAAAAAGGGTGATATGCAGTCATCCTTTTTCTATCACATTACATATTGCAATAGAAATGGAATGATGATTATGCGAAAGATCGGACTCATTACCGCGTTATTTATACTTCTATTTAGTTCTTTTACCGGTTGTGATCACAGCCCATTAGATAAAAAGGTAAAAAAAGAAGAAGCAAAACGAACAGAGAAAGAGAAAGGTCCCAAATTAACAAAGACGAGTACGGAATCCTTTAATCAATCTATATCACAGGGAGCGAAGAAAAGAGCTCTCGCTATGGATGAAATTATAAAGAGCGCAGCTGTGAATTCAAATTTAGATCTCTACATAGCAGTTAAGCCTGAGCATCATGAACGATTTGGGTTAAAACCTTTACGCAAGAAACTTCAAAAGCAACTAAGTGACGAATATCCCACTTTCGATGTTCGTGTTAGCACCGATAAAAAAATCTTTATGTTACTCGAAAAGCTTGAAAACAGAATCAAGAAAAAAGAAATATCTAAAGATGAAATCAAAAAACAGTTAAAACTTATCGGATCAGAAATGGAATCTAACACTTAACGCTTTCGAATAGAAAAGGAAGGATTTAAATGTCTAGTAAAGATAAAAACTTAACCCCTGTACAACAGGAATATAAAAAATTCGAGCAAGAACGCGAACCGAAGCGTCCTGTCTTAAAAAACTGTATAAAAGCCTTTTTCGTTGGTGGTTTCATTTGCCTAATTGGGCAACTCATTTCTACTTTTTATATTACGTATTTCGATTTCACTGAACGCTCAGCAGGGAATCCAACAGTAGCAACTCTTATTTTCATCTCGATGTTACTAACTGGGTTCGGCGTATATGATCGTCTCGGTCAATTTGCAGGTGCTGGGACAGCTGTACCTGTCACTGGATTTGGTAACTCTGTTGTCGCCGCATGTATCGAACACCGGACGGAAGGGTTTGTCCTTGGCGTTGGCGGTAACATGTTCAAATTAGCCGGATCCGTTATTTTATTTGGTGTATTTTCAGCTTTCGTCATCGCACTTATTAAAACGATTCTCGTTCAATGGGGAGGGCTATAAATGTTACAAGGACACCGAACGTGGGTATTTGAAAACAAACCAGTTATCATTTCAACTGGAGTCGTTGGCGGACCGTTTGAAGCAAAAGGGAAAATCCCCGAAGACTTCGATATCCTTCATGAAGATTTATGGCTCGGACAAGATTCCTATGAAAAAGCACATAAAATTTTGTTCGAAGAAGCTTGTAGCCGCGCCACTGAAAAAGCAGAACTTCGTAAAGACGATATTCAATTTGTACTCGCAGGAGATTTAATTAATCAAATTACCCCTACAAGCTTTGCTTGCCGTACACTGGGCACTCCTTATCTCGGACTATTCGGCGCTTGTTCTACTTCTATGGAAGGTTTAGCACTTGGGGCGAGTATCGTAAATGCAAAAGGCGCAAAATATTTATTAACTGGGGCATCAAGCCATAACACCGCTGTAGAAAAACAGTTCCGCTACCCTACCGAATATGGTGGACAAAAGCCACCTACCGCACAGTGGACAGTAACTGGAGCAGGAGCCGCTATTTTAAGCGATACTGGACATGGCCCTAGGGTAACATCCGCAACAATCGGAAAAGTGGTTGATATGGGATTAACAGATCCGTTTAATATGGGAGGCGCAATGGCTCCAGCCGCCGTCGATACAATTGAAGCTCACTTACGCGAACGTCAAATTGACGCCTCTTACTACGATTTAATCGTAACCGGTGACCTCGGGCATGTAGGACGTGAAATTGCTTATGACTTACTACATAAACACGGAACGAAAGTAACGAGCGAACAGTTTCAAGATTGCGGGCTACTCATTTATAGAGAAGGGCAACCTGTCATAGCTGGGGCTAGCGGACCAGGATGTTCCGCAACAGTCGTGTACGGTCATTTATTAAACCGAATGAAAAGAGGAGAGTTCAAAAAAATACTTGTCGTTGCGACAGGCGCTTTACTATCTCCACTTACATTCCAACAAGAAGAAACGATTCCGTGCATCGCTCACGCCGTTTCAATTGAATTCGGAGGTGCAACGCAATGATTTTTTTCTGGGCTTTCGTCATTGGCGGACTCATATGTGTAATCGGCCAACTTATGTTTGATGTCGGCAAGCTAACGCCCGCTCATACAATGGCAACACTCGTTGTTGCTGGAGCTATATTAGATGGATTCAATTTGTATGAACCATTAATTGACTTCGCTGGAGCTGGGGCAACCGTACCTATTACAAGCTTTGGTAATGCCCTCGTTCATGGCGCAATGGAAGAAGCCGCAAAACATGGCATCGTTGGCGTTATTACCGGCATGTTTAAAGTAACAAGCGCCGGTGTATCCGCAGCTATTATTTTCGGCTTCATCGGAGCATTGCTATTCAAACCGAAAGGATAAGGTGTTCGTATGACAGTTATCGCTAGCGTCAAAACCTGCCTTGCTAGTGTAAGGGGCGCTCAAGCAACTTTAAGCTCCCTTTCACTACATTCACAGGACGCAGAATCAAAACGTGTATTTCATGAATGTATGTTAGAAATGGACAGCATCATCGCTGATTTACAAAATAGAGTTTCAGTATTAGAACGTGAAGAACCTCAATATAAAGGGTTTTAAGTAGACTGGAGGAAATGACTATGTCTCACCTGCCGGAATGGACACTTGTCATTCTTCGCTCTGTATTCATATTAATTATTTTATTCGCTATTACGAAATGGTTAGGGAAAAGACAAATCTCTCAGCTCTCCTTTTTTGAATACATAGCCGGAATGACAATCGGTGACATCGCTGCCCAAGTATCTACAGGGCTCGATTCAAAATTTTTTCACGGCGTCTTTGCGATACTCATTTTCGCTGTGGTACCTTTTTTAACAGGAATCCTTTCTTTAAAGAACAAAACAGCTCGGGACTTCTTTGAAGGGAAATCTACCGTATTAATAAAAGATGGAAAGATACTCGAAGATAACTTAAAGAAAGAAAAATATACAAGTGACGAATTACTGGAACTTCTCCGTGGAAAAGATGCTTTCAGCGTAGCTGATGTTGAATTTGCTGTACTAGAACCGAGCGGAGAATTAAATGTATTATTAAAGAAAGATCGCCAACCACTCACAGCAAAAGACATCGGTTTAAAAGTAGCAAACGAAAAAGAACCACAAACTGTTATTATGGATGGCAATGTCTTAGATGAACCGCTATCCGCAAGTGGACATAACCGCGCTTGGCTACATGCTGAACTAGAAAAGCTCGGTGTTGTTATCGAAAATGTCTTTCTCGGTCAAGTTGATTCATACGGACAACTGACTATCGACATTTATAATGACAAACTACAAATGCCTTCTCCTCAAAACAAACCTTTATTATTAGCATCATTAAAAAAATGTCATGCTGATCTCGAACTATTTTCCCTAGAAACAAAGTCGAAATCAGCGAGCGAAATGTATAGTAAAAACGCGAAACAAATCGAAAAGATTTTAAATAAAGTAACCTATCTTTTAAAAGAATAGATATCGCAAGAACGCTTCAGTCAAAAGGCGTTCTTTTCTTTTTTTCTACAGTTTTTATAACGTTTAAATTTATGTAATTCGGTTATGATGTTGAAGATACATAAGCAGGGAATTTCAAAAACATAGCGAATATTTCATGGTACAACTACATATTTTTTTGATTTAAAGTGGTTTCGTTTGACCTTTATTGACCATAATTGTATTATAAGACTAAGAAAGCTTTATAAGGAGGAAATAACAGATGAATTTAATTCCTACAGTAATTGAACAAACAAATCGTGGAGAACGCGCTTACGATATTTACTCTCGACTATTAAAAGACCGCATCATTATGCTTGGTAGCGCAATTGATGACAACGTAGCTAACTCAATCGTTTCCCAGCTTTTATTCTTGGAATCTCAAGATCCAGACAAAGATATTCACCTATACATCAATAGTCCAGGTGGTTCTATCACAGCAGGTATGGCAATTTACGATACAATGCAGTTTATTAAACCGCAAGTATCAACAATCTGTATCGGTATGGCTGCATCTATGGGTGCATTCTTACTTGCAGCAGGTGAAAAAGGAAAACGTTATGCACTTCCAAACAGTGAAGTAATGATTCACCAACCACTTGGTGGAGCACAAGGTCAAGCGACTGAAATCGAAATCGCTGCTAAACGTATCCTATTCTTACGTGAAAAACTAAACCAAATTCTTGCTGACCGCACAGGTCAACCACTTGAAGTACTACAACGCGACACAGACCGCGACAACTTCATGACAGCAGAAAAAGCTTTAGAATACGGTTTAATCGATAAGATCTTTACAAATCGTTAATAGATATTTAAGGCGAAAGCGGCTCGTTTAGAATCGCAGGGCGATGGAGCCCCTGATTCTGAGGCGATTTTTGCCTCGAATGAAGGGGCGAAGCGACCGGAGATTCTAGCCGCTGGAGCTGGATAAAATTAAAAGCGGAAGCGGCTCGTTCAGAATCGCAGGGTGTTGGAGCTTTTACATCCGAGGCGCTTTTTGCCTCGAATGTAAAAGCGAAACAACCGGAGATTCTAGCCGCTGGAGCTGGATAGATTAAAAGCAGAAGCGCCCTATAACAGGGCGCTTTTTTTATATGCTGTTCTCCGCCCGCATACCCCACCTAGTATCAGCCGAAATATATCGGCGATTTTTCAAATATATCGACCGTAACTCCAATTATATCGGCGATTATTTTAATATATCGACGTTTCGACACAACTTATCGACTTACCGACAATTCTCGACAAGTACACACACCCCACATACCCCCCACCAACAAGCCCCAAACAACAAAAAAGCTATCGCACATACGCGATAGCTTCTTATTGTACATATGCAGCTAATGCTTCTAAAGCTTCTTCTGCATCTGAACCTTCTGTTGTAATTGTTATCATGCTACCAGTTCCAATTGCTAAGCTCATAATCCCCATTATGCTCTTTGCATTTACTGTCTTCCCATCTTTTTCGATGAAAATATCTGCATGAAAGCGATTGGCTTCTTGTACAAACAACGCAGCCGGACGTGCTTGTAAACCGTTTTTTAATGAAACCTGAACTCTTTTTTGAACCACAGCTCCATTTCCCCTTTAACCTCTTATTTTTTTGCTACCGTTTCCCCCGCGCGTAATTTCTCTGCAATATCATCAATTTTACGCAAACGATGATTAATACCCGATTTACTAATTTTCCCCCCGGATACCATCTCACCTAACTCTTTCAATGTTACATCTTGATAATCTCTTCGTAGTTGCGCAATTTCTCGTAGTTTATCCGGCAATATATCAAGACCAACCGTCTCATCAATATAGCGGATATTTTCAATCTGCCTTAGCGCTGCACCAATTGTTTTATTTAAATTAGCTGTTTCGCAGTTCACTAAGCGATTTACAGAATTACGCATATCACGTACGATTCGAATGTCTTCAAATCTTAAAAGTGCATTATGAGCACCTATAATATTTAAAAACTCTGTAATCTTTTCTGCTTCTTTCAAATACGTAATGTACCCTTTTCTTCTTTCCAACGTCTTACTATTTAAATCAAATCCGTTCATCAGTTCACATATAGCATCATTATGTTCCTTATATAACGAAAAGATCTCTAAATGATAAGATGATGTTTCTGGGTTATTTACTGAACCACCTGCTAAAAATGCACCGCGTAAATACGATCGTTTACAACATTTCTTCTCAATTAATTCTTGTGATATATTTCGAATAAATGAAAAGTCGTCTCGAACGATATGAAGATCAGCTAATATTTCGCGCGACTTCTCAACAAGCCTTACGATATATACATTGTTTTTCTTCAATCGCATTTTTTTACGAACAAGTAATTCTACCGTCACGTCATATCCTTTTTTCAAAAGCGTATAAATCCTTCTTGCAATTGCCGCATTTTCCGTTTGAATATCGATTGATAGACGACGATTTGAAAAAGAAAGCGATCCGTTCATGCGAAGTAACGCTGATAATTCTGCTTTCTCACAGCATTCCTTCATCTCCAGATTCGTCAACTCTTTCTTTGTTTCTGATGCAAATGACACAGTCAACACCTCCTTATACGATTATTGTGGAACAAAAATCTTGTCCTATATGAAATGAGGAGCGTTACCTCAAACGAGGCAACGCACATCTACAACAGTGAATATAAAATAGAAGCTAGTTTTAATGTATCGTGTCTTACAACACGGTCATCATACTTCGCTAATTGATCTTGAATCACATTAATATTGTTTTCAGTAAAACGCTCTTCATCTACTACAACTGGCACCGACATTTCTTCCTCATATAACTGACGTAATTCACAAGGAATATCACGGTTATTTACAATTGCAGTATCGATAAATGGTTCACCTAAATGATCATGTAACGCCTGCACATGGTCAAACGCAGTATATCCCATCGTTTCACCAGCTTGCGTCATAACATTACACACATATACCTTCTTCGCTTTTGCAGCAAGAACAGCGTCCCCAATTTTGTTAACAACTAAATTCGGTAATATACTCGTATACAAACTTCCTGGACCGAAAACAAGTAAATCAGCTCGTTTAATTTCAGTCAACGTTTCATGTAACGGCTCTACATCTTCTGGAGTTAAAAAGACACGGTTAATTTTCTTTCCGAAATAAGGAATCTTTGATTCACCTGTTACAATTTCTCCGTCTTCTAGTTCCGCATGTAGTACTGCACTTTGATTCGCTGCTGGTAATACACGTCCTCTAACATTTAAAACTTTACTCGTTTCTGTAATAGCATGGAAGAAGTCTCCTGTAATCGAGGTCATACCTGCCAATAATAAATTTCCTAACGCATGACCTTTCAGCCCATCTCCCGTTGTGAAACGATGCTGAAATAAAGCTTCCACCAGTGGCTCTACATCTGATAACGCAACAAGTACGTTACGAATGTCACCTGGGGGTGGAATTTCTAGCTCATCACGTAATCTACCTGAACTGCCACCATCATCAGCGATTGTAACAACTGCTGTAATATCAACCGGATATTGTTTTAATCCTCGTAATAAAACAGAAAGTCCCGTTCCGCCTCCCATGATAACAATTTTAGGTTTTCTCTCTTTTTTCATCCCTTAATGACCCTTTCTCTTCTCCACATCACGATGAGATACATGAACGCTATACTCTGGTTTCAGATGTTTCCCAAGGTATTCTGTAAGCGTAACAGAACGATGCTGTCCACCTGTACATCCAATTGCAATTACAAGTTGACTCTTGCCTTCTCTTTTATAATGAGGCAGCATGAAAGTGATAAGATCAGTCAATTTCTCTAAAAACTTATGCGTCTCATTAAATTTCAGCACATACGATGAAACTTCTTCATCTAGTCCTGTTAATGGCTTCATATGTGGAATGTAATATGGATTTGGTAAAAAACGAACATCAAATACTAAATCTGCATCAATTGGAATACCGTACTTAAATCCAAATGACATAACATTTACACGAAATGCTTGCTCAGTTTCAGTTGAAAATAGGTGAACAATTTTTTCACGTAATTCTTTCGGTTTTAAATCCGATGTATCAAGCACAATATTAGCGCGTGCCTTCATATCTGTTAATAAATTACGCTCTGCTTCGATTCCCTTTAACGGCAGACCAGTTGGTGCAAGTGGATGCGAGCGTCTCGTTTCTTTATAACGAGTTACAAGCGTGCTATCTTTCGCATCTAAGAATAAAATATGAGGAATAATCCATGTACGTTCTGATAAATCATCAAGCGCTTCCCATAAATGTTCGAAAAACTCTCGGCCACGTAAATCAATACCAAGTGCTACCTTATTCATTTTTCCTTTTGAATCCGCCATAAGCTCAATAAACTTCGGCAATAACATCGGTGGTAAATTATCCACACAGAAATATCCTAAATCTTCAAAACTTTGTAAAGCTACTGTCTTTCCAGCTCCAGACATTCCTGTAATAATTACCATTTTTATATCATTATTCTCTGTCATCGTATCCTCTCCTTGACGGTTTAACTCGGATCTAATCGATATGAAAGCAACTCAAAATCTGGGGTATATACAAATGTACCGTAGATTATGCCATTTCCTTTAATTAAATAATCAATAATGTGATAATCTCCTGGTGCCATTGCTAAATCATCAATTTTATCAAATGTATGCCAACCAATGATGCCTTCTTCGCTCTCTAGTTTGTTTTCTCCTGCAAAATCTGTCGCTAAAAAGGAGAACATCATCCATTCAGAAACAACTTTATCACCTTCTTGGATGACAAAGGTGAAGACCCCCTTTAACGCTGGGTTCTTTAAATAAATACCTGTTTCTTCACGATACTCGCGAACAACGGAATCTCTTACAGTCTCACCACGCTCCATTTTCCCGCCTGGTGCAACCCACCAATTCCGGCGAGGTTTTTGGAGTAAGAGTACTTCATTATCTCTAATTAACACACAGTTTGTCACTCTTTGCATGTTTCTTCACCTCAGCTACTTGCAGCAAATTTCTCACTGCATACTCATTTCATTATACTATCAAAAACAGTTTGCTACAACGAAGGAGCCAGTCCCCCTTTCGCTAAGCACTGCTACTCAACAATTTTAAAAAAGCTTTTTATAACAAGCAATGTAAATGCCTGCACTTTCCGTGAATAGCATGAAAAATCCCCTTAACGACTTTTATCGCCAAGGGGACTCCAGCCCTTACTTCTTACCGAAATAAGTAACAATCGCAAATCCTAAAATAAAGGTAATAATTGAACTTATAATTGAAAATCCTCCAGTTGGAATACCAGGGAACACAATTACAATCGAACCGATAACTAGTCCAATAATTGCCGCAAATGTCATACTTTTATATCGATCTAATAAGAAGCTAATTCCTTTACTACTTACAACGAACCCTACCATAACACCAGCACCAATAACTGCGATTAAAGGTAAGTTGAGTGTAGTTAAAGCATTAATTGCTGTCGGATACACACCAATAATTAATAAAATAAACGATCCGCTAATTCCAGGAAGCAACATAGCCATACTAGCCATCCATCCTGCGAAAAATAAACCAATTGCATTTAAAATTGTTAACGTTGTAATTGGGTCTGCTGTCTTATCTGGTTTAAAGAAAGCTGTAATCGCAACAAGAATTGCTGCAACTATTAATAAAACAATGTGCTTACCTTTAAACGATGACTTTGCATCAGCTTCTCTCATTAACATCGGTAATATACTAATAATTAAACCGAGGAAGAAAAATTGAGTCGGTTCATAATGATTTGCAAGTAAATATTTAATAACGTGACTTAACGTTAAAAACGCTGCTGCCACACCAGCTGCAAGTGGAATTAAAAATCCTAAATGTTTTTTCCATTCACGACTAAAGAATCCGCTAATTGCCGCAAGCAATTGTTCATAAATCCCTAACACAACAGCGATTGTACCGCCGCTCACACCAGGAATTAAATCACTAACGCCCATACAAAATCCACGATATATATTACGCCATTCCATATTGAATAAATTCCTCATTTCTTATAGTGATTTTTTCCGTAAAGTCCAGTATATCAATAAGAAAGCTTATAATCCCAATATTTTTTGACAAAACTTTGACATTTTCACACAAAAAAAGAAGAAAGCTCCTATCGGTAGCTTTCTTCTCAAAAGGTATATTATCCCTTATTTTTCTGATACAGTTTTTAGTTCTTCTAATAATTCTTCTACGTAATGTTGTGCACTTTGTGCTGCAATACTACCATCACCTGTTGCAGTTACAATTTGACGTAGCATTTTTTCACGAACATCACCTGCTGCGAAAATACCAGGAACTTTCGTTTCCATACGCTCGTTTGTTTCAAGGTAACCATTTTCATTTGTAATACCTAGTTCAACAAATGGTTTTGATAGTGGTAACATACCGATGTATACGAATACGCCGTCAGTTTTGACTTCCTTCTCTTCTCCACTGTTTACATCTACAAGTGTTACACTTCCTACTTTACCATTTGCTTCGTTAATTTCTTTTATCGTGTGGTTCCAAATGAAGTCTACCTTTTCGTTTTGGAAAGCACGATCTTGTAAAATTTTCTGTGCACGAAGCGTATCACGACGGTGAACGATCGTTACTTTTGATGCGAAGCGTGTTAAGAACACACCCTCTTCAACAGCAGAATCTCCGCCGCCAATAACTACAAGTTCTTTACCTTTAAAGAATGCGCCATCACATACCGCACAATATGATACACCGCGGCCGCCAAGTTCTGTTTCACCTGGTACACCAATTTTTTTATACTCTGCACCACTTGCAACGATAATTGCACGTGCTTTATATTCTTTTTTACCAGCAATAATTGTTTTGTATTCTTTACCATCGATGACTTCTTTCACATCACCGTATGCATATTCAGCACCAAATTTCTTCGCATGCTCGAACATTTTATTTGATAAGTCTGGTCCTAAAATAGACTCATAACCTGGGTAGTTTTCTACATCTTCTGTATTTGCCATTTGTCCGCCTGGAATACCACGCTCAAGCATTAATGTGCTTAAATTCGCACGAGATGTATATACTGCAGCTGTCATACCAGCTGGTCCTGCACCAATAATAATGACATCATAAATTTTTTCTTCCGACACACTATTCACTCCTATCCATTCCTACACAATTAAGTTACCCTCATTATACTGTTCGCATCATTTTTTTCCCAATGATTTGCTTATCTATGTGTGCGTACGCTTAACAGCTTGCACATACTTTCGAACAGTCGCTACAGATACATTATACACATCTCCGAGCTCCGACTGTGTCATCTTATTTCCTTGTTCACTGCGTACGATATATTCAACCGCAGCTGACCAGCCGTATACATTTGTAAAAACTGCCCCAGATGTATATAAACGTATGAACGTACAAAACCAAAATTGTAAACACTCTTCGATTAATTCATCATCTTTTTTCGTATAATTGTATAAAGCATCCGCGATTCGCGCGCACTGTTCAAATTGCTGTAAATCAGCTGGAATACTCTTATGGCTATTCAGTAAAAAGAAATACTTTGCAAGTTGCGATACGATCGGAACACCATTCTTCGCCTGCGTTACATCAAAGAAGAATCCAACCTTCTCTGGCGTTGATAATTCATTCATTAAATATAAAGCTAGCATTTGTTCCTCTAGCGTCGCACTTTGCTGAAATGATTTTCGTAATTCTTCAAATAACACGCTTTGTCCTTCATCCGCTAAATTCAATGCATTCCACGGTTCTTTTCCCTTTTTATCAGGGTGCAATTCTACAACATGTTGCCACATTTTTTCAGCTACTTGCTGATCTTTTACCATATACGCAGAATATGCAAACCAATAATAAAAACTAACGTCTCCCTCGTATCCTTGACGCTTTAATAATTTGAACCATTTATATGCAGGCTCGAAATGACCAATTGTTGCAAGTGTCGTCCCAAGTTTCAAACGATGTTCAAACGAAATCGGATATACCGAAACTAACTGAGCAGCTAACGCCTCTACTTGTTTATGCTCTCCAATTGAATATAGAAAAATAAGTGTATTACAAAGCGCATGTATATTACCAGGATTTTTCTCTAAAATCATTTCCGTTAATTTCAGCGCCTTATCTACATTACCAGATTGAAAATGCGCAATGGCTAAATTATTATGCCCCGACCAAAATTCCGGATAATCTTTCGTAACAATTTCTAATGTAGCAATTGCTTCTTCCAATTGTCCGTTACGAATATAACGATTGGCTTCTTCCTGCATAACAATTAAATCATCTTCATCCTCAATCTCTTCCGCACCCATCGCTTCTTCTTCCATAATTTCAAGTAATTCTAATGTATCTTCAACAAATTCCTTCTCTTCTGCAACTTCTAAATAGCGATCCGCATACTTCTTCGCCTGCTGAAATAGCCCCATATATGCATAATTATTTGCAATAAAATAATAACACTGTTCAAGTTCTGGATTAGATCTAACAAGCTTAAAGAAGGTTTGATTTGACTCTTGATATTCACCAGCCTCAGATAATACTGTTGCTAATTGACATAAAATAAACGGCTCCTTCTCACTTTGTGCCGCTCTTCGAAAATATTTAATTGCATCTTGCAATTTTTGTCCTTTGTAAGCCCTCATCCCTTTTTTATAAAAGAAGTCCGCTAATTGATTAAAAGAGATAACTTGTCCGTTCTCCTTATATATTCTTTGATTTTTCCCCATATATCCTCCAGTTTTTTGTTTTCTTCGTTCACACATTCTTCTATCTATAAGTATAAACGATTCCGTAAAAAACAAAACAGTATATTATACTCAATTATTTCCTTTTTATTCATTAAAAAAGAAGAGAAATGTTACATTTTTAGCATCAACCTTCTCTAGCATCCATTTCTTCTTTTGTATAAATAACACGCATTGGATTTCCACCTACGAAAGCACCGCTTGGTACATCTTTATGAACGAGTGTGCCAGCTGAAACAATCGCACCATCTCCAATTTTCACACCTGGTAATATAGTCGTATTCGCTCCAATCATCACTTCATTTCCTATAACGATCTCTCCAAGTCGATATTCTCGAATTAAATATTCATGTGCTAAAAGCGTTGTATTATAGCCTATAATCGAATTTTCTCCCACAGTTATCTTTTCCGGGAACATAATGTCTGGCATTACCATAAGCGCAAACGAGGTTTTCTTTCCTACTTTCATCCGCAAAAATGTGCGGTATAACCAATTCTTGACCGATAAAAAAGGTGTATAACGTGCAATTTGGATAATCATAAAGTTTTTCATTACCTTCCAAAAAGACACTGTTTTATACACATTCCATAATGAATTCTCTCCTGAAACAGGATAGCGCGTTGTCCGTCGCACTTCACTCGCTCCTCTACTTATCTTTACGAACGATTCATGTCGGACAAAATCGGCAATAAATCACTCATTTTATCTAGCATAAAGTCTGGCTTGTAAGCCTCTAAATACGCTCTCCCTTTCAACGTCCATGAAACCGCAGCTGTTTTCGTACCCGCATTTTGTCCGCCAACAATATCATGATGATTATCCCCAACCATCAATGCTTCTTCCGGTTTCGCATCTAATAACTGAAGCGCTTTTTGAAGTGGCTCTGGATGTGGTTTCACATGCTCGACATCATCAATCGTCACAACAACATCAAAAAACTCATCAAGCTTTGAAAACTTTAATCCCATTTCAACGGTTTGTCTCGCTTTCGTTGTAACAATACCAACCTTATAGCCTTGCTTTTTCAACTCTTGAACTGTTTCATATACAGTTTCATATTCTTCTACTAATTCATCATGATGATCATGGTTAAATTGACGATAGCTTGTAATTAACTCTTCAACCTTACTTTCATCAATCTTGCTGAAAGTATCATGTAAAGATGGACCGATAAATGGCAATACATCTTCACGCTTATATTGATTTGGATAATATGTATGTAAAGTATGTAAAAAAGAAGAAATAATAAGTTCATTTGTATTAATTAACGTTCCATCTAAATCAAATAACACTGTATTTATTTTCATTGCCTTAGTCCTTTCTCTTTCCTGAATATGAAAGAAGCAGCATCTTACAATAAGATGCTACTTTTCTCTAATTTTCTAAATATCTTTTATCAGCTTGCCCCATTTTTCGTCTCACAATAATGAAAATAACAGAAATAACAACAAGTCCAATTGACATTACTTGTGCAATACGAAGTGGCCCTAGCATTAAACTATCTGTACGTAACCCTTCTACGAAGAATCGTCCTATTGAATACCAAATTAAATATGTGAAGAATAACTCCCCGCGTCGTAAATTCACTTTTCGTAATGCAAGTAATAGAATTACCCCTGCAAAATTCCATAATGATTCATATAAAAACGTCGGGTGATAGTAAACACCATCAATATACATTTGATTAATAATGAAATCCGGTAAATGAAGGCCTTCTAAAAACTGTCTCGTTACCTCATCACCATGTGCCTCTTGGTTCATAAAGTTTCCCCATCGGCCAATTGCTTGTCCTAGTAAAATACTTGGCGCAGCAATATCCGCCAACTTCCAGAATGAAACTCCGCGGCGTTTCGCAAAAAGAATCCCTGTAATAACAGCCCCGATTAAGCCACCATGAATCGCCAAGCCACCTTGACGAATATTAATAATTTGACTCGGGTTTTGCGCGTAATATTCCCATTCAAAAATAACATAGTACATTCTCGCAAATAGAATAGCGATCGGTACTGCAATTAATACAAGGTCAACAAATGTATCTTTTGGAATACCTAGCCTTTCTCCTTCGCGAGTTGCTAGCCAAAGACCTAATAGCACACCTGTACCGATAATAATCCCGTACCAATAAACAGGAAACGGTCCAAGTTGGATAGCTACGCGGTCAAGCTGTGGTACAGAACCTAACAGCATATGTATGACCTCCCTCTCCAATGTTTACTCCTGATTTCCTAACTCAATCGCACTCATTAATCGTTCTGAGAACTGCTGTGCTGCATTGACTCCCATACGTTTTAAACGGAAGTTCATCGCTGCCACTTCAATAATAACAGCTAAGTTTCGACCAGGACGAACTGGAAGTGTAATCTTCGTAAGTTCTGTATCAATAATCTTCATCTTCTCTTCATCAAGACCTAAGCGATCATAATTTTTCTTTTGATCCCAAATTTCAAGATTAATAACAAGTGTAATACGCTTATAATTTCGCACTGCCCCTGCACCGAATAACGTCATAACGTTAATAATGCCTAGACCACGAATTTCTAATAAATGCTCAATTAAATCTGGCGAACTTCCAACTAACATGTCTTCATCTTCTTGGCGAATTTCTACACTATCATCCGCAACAAGGCGATGACCACGTTTTACAAGCTCAAGAGCTGTCTCACTTTTACCGACACCACTTTGTCCTGTAATTAAAACACCAACGCCGTAAATATCAACTAACACACCGTGTACAGCTGTTGTTGGTGCTAACTTACCTTCTAAATAATTTGTTAAACGACTTGATAATCTCGTTGTCGTTTGAGAAGAGCGTAATAAAGGCATGCCTGATTCACGCGATGCTTGCAGCAACTCATCTGGTACATCTTGATTACGAGTTACAATAATACATGGCGTCTCCTCAGTACAAAGCGCTTTCATTCTCTCTTGTTTTTGCTCTGACGTTAACGTGTCAAAGAACGTAAGCTCCGTCTTTCCAAGAAGCTGCACGCGATCAGCTGGATAATATGTAAAAAATCCTGCCATTTCAATACCAGGTCGTGATAAATCACTTGTATCAATCGGACGATGAATTCCTTCTTCACCACTTATTAACTCCAATTGAAATTGTTCAATTAAATCCTTTGTCCTTACTTTCGGCATATGTATAAACCTCCACTCCGCTGCGGGTTCAGTCTCATTTGATGTAAAATTCCATTCTACCGGATATTGTACCATTTTTTTCTGGAAACAAGAAATACGGTTTCTAATAAATAGAAAAAAACATTTCATACATATCATGAAATGTTTTTCTTTTTGTCATTTTCTCTTTTTTTCATATAAAGGTTCCACAATTGCCTTTTCAATAATCATATTAAAAATTGAAATACAAATTGCCGCAACGATCGCTACACCGAAACCTGATATATTAAATGCGTCTCCTAATAATGAATCTGCTATTTTTAACGTAATCGCATTAATAACAATTAAGAAGAAACCGAAAGTTACAACAGTAATTGGTAGCGTAATTAAAATTAAAAACGGTTTTACGAACACATTTAAAACAGCCAAAATAATACTCGCAATAATTGCAGTTTGTATATTTGCTACGTAAAACGCGTCTGGTGCAATCCCTTTTAAAAGTCCCGATACAGCGATTAACACAACACTATTTACAAGAAGTGATACAATCCATCTCATTTTCTTACACATCCTTTTAAACATATATCTTTCATCATACGCTAATCAATAATAAACGCAAGCACGATACAAACACTTATATCAATTTATTCGATTCTTCATGCTTGTATACCTACTAACACTTCCTTGCAAAATAAGGGCCATACCATCCATGCTCATGCGTTTTCACAAAAGTCCAAGTGAAATCTTTATCTACAATGTAAATATCGCCTTTATACATATCATCTGTTTCACGTAATATATCATCCATACTTAATACACTTGCATCTTTTATTAATAGTACATCATTACAGTGTTGATAGAAGATGTAGCACTCCTTTTTCACCTCATTATGAAACGCATTTTCTGCTTCTTTCCCCTTTAAGTATTTCTTTTTCTCTTTTCACATTGTGGTTCTATTAAAATAATTATCGTACTATTCCACCGCTATATTTCAATTCATACACCTTTTCATCACCTATGAGAATAATTTCTTTACCTTGAAAACAATCAAGAGTGCCTTCATACTCATTCTTGAAAATATATGTACCTGATTTATAGTAATTTGGACCACGATAGATAGAATTCGTATCAACTGACCTTAATGCTTGGCGAAGAAAGTTATAAATTGGACCCATGATATCCCAATCTGAGTTTGGGTTAGTGACACCACCTGAATAGACCATTGACCAAATGGGACGATTCTCAAACTCTACAGTTTCTTGTCCAATAAAAAAAGCTGAACCAAAATAAATATCTCGATAAAAATAATCACCGCTACTGTACTCAAGTTGTTTCGATCTGTTTAATAACGCCTGAACCGATGCGTCATCTCCCTGAGATGCATATGTCCTTCTTTTCGCTTCTACAATAAATTGGGCAAGTGATTTATGATTAATTGACATAATCCCCCTCCATTACAATTCCATTTTGATACCTTATAAATTTCTTAAAACCCCATCTTCTCCCCCTATACAATAAAAACCGAGCGTCATTTCAACTCGGTTTTTATTACTAAACTTATTGTGATAGCTCTACTTCTTTTATTCTCTCTTTCATTCTTGCTTTATCACGATTTAAAATCTCTTTTAAATACTTACCTGTATACGAGCGCTCTTCTTTCACTACTTGCTCTGGCGTTCCGGAAGCAACGATTTGTCCACCTTTGTCTCCGCCCTCTGGTCCAAGGTCAACGATATAATCCGCTGTTTTAATTACATCTAAATTATGTTCAATTACAAGTACCGTCTCACCGCTCTCAACAAGACGTTGCAACACTTCTAGAAGACGCGCGATATCATGCGCATGTAAACCAGTCGTTGGCTCATCTAAAATGTATAGTGTACGACCTGTAGAACGACGGTGTAATTCAGAAGCTAATTTCACACGCTGTGCTTCACCACCAGATAACGTCGTAGCTGGTTGTCCTAATTTCATATAACCAAGCCCTACATCTACAAGCGTTTGAAGTTTACGCTTAATTTTTGGGATATTAGCGAAGAACTCTACCCCGTCTTCAATCGTCATCCCTAACACTTCAGAAATGTTTTTATCTTTATATTTCACTTCTAACGTTTCACGGTTGTAACGTTTACCGTGACAAACTTCACACGGAACGTATACGTCTGGTAAGAAGTGCATTTCGATTTTAATAATTCCATCACCACGGCACGCTTCACAACGTCCACCTTTTACGTTAAAGCTGAAACGTCCTTTTTGATATCCGCGCACTTTCGCTTCATTCGTTTGAGCAAACACATCACGAATATCATCGAACACACCTGTATAAGTCGCAGGGTTAGAACGTGGTGTACGACCGATTGGCGATTGATCTATATCGATTACTTTATCTAAATGTTCAAGACCTTTAATCTCTTTATGCGTACCTGGCTTCGCTTTCGCTTTATATAACTTTTGCGCTAACGATTTATATAGTACTTCATTAATCATCGTACTTTTACCAGAACCAGATACACCCGTTACCGCTACAAACGTACCAAGCGGGAATGACATTTTCGCGTTCTTTAAATTATTCTCTTTTGCACCGACAATTTCCACTTTTCGTCCGTCACCTTTACGTCTTTCAAGTGGAACTGGAATAAACTCTTTACCGCTTAAATACTTCCCTGTTAGCGAATTCTCATCTTGCATCACTTCAGCTGGTGTACCTGCTGATACGACTTGTCCACCGTGAATACCTGCGCCAGGCCCGATATCAAGTAAATAATCAGCTGCCATCATCGTATCTTCATCATGCTCAACAACAATTAACGTATTACCTAAATCACGCATTTCTTGCAATGTACGAATAAGACGATCGTTATCGCGCTGATGCAAACCGATAGAAGGCTCATCAAGAATGTAAAGTACGCCAGTAAGACGAGAACCAATTTGCGTTGCTAAACGAATACGTTGCGCCTCACCACCTGATAAAGTTCCTGCGGCACGACTTAACGTTAAATAATCTAAACCGACGTTCACTAAGAACCCAACGCGCTCCTGAATTTCTCTTAAAATTAAATGAGCAATTTTTTGTTGTTTCTCTGTTAGCTCCACACTTGAGAAGAATTCCTGTACTTCTTGAACAGAATATTTCGTTACATCAGCAATCGTTTTTCCGCCAACGAAAACAGCTAAACTCTCAGGTTTTAAACGTCCACCTTTACACTTCGGACAAGCTTGTTCTGCCATATACTTTTCCATTTGCTCACGGATGTAATCAGAACTCGTTTCGCGATAACGACGTTCAATATTTGGAATAACACCTTCAAATAAAATCTCATTTTCCTTTACTTGACCAAATTCATTTACATAGCGGAAATAAACTTTCTCTTCACCGCTTCCGTACAACACTTTATCAAATAAATCTTTCGGTATATCTTTTACAGGTACATCCATATCAACACCGTAGTGATTACATACAGATTGTAAAAGCTGTGGGTAATATTGTGAACTTGTCGGCTCCCAAGGCGCAATCGCATGTTCATTTAATGATAAATCCCAGTTCGGAATAACAAGTTCTAAATCTACCTCTAGCTTTGAGCCAAGTCCATCACAAGAAGGACATGCACCGAACGGACTATTGAATGAGAACATACGCGGCTCTAATTCTCCGATTGAAAAACCACAATGCGGACAAGCATGATGCTCACTAAATAGAAGTTCCTCTTCTCCCATAACATCGATTAACACTCGTCCCCCGCCAAGCTTTAATGCACTTTCAAGTGAATCCGCAAGACGGCTTGCGATTCCTTCTTTTACAACAATACGATCTATTACAACTTCAATGGAATGCTTCTTATTTTTATCTAACGTAATATCTTCAGACACATCAAGCATTTCACCATCAACACGTACACGAACATATCCTTGCTTCTTAATGTCTTCAAGTACTTTCACATGTGCACCTTTACGGCCAGAAACGATAGGAGCTAACACTTGTAATTTCGTACGTTCAGGATATTCAAGGACGCGGTCTACCATCTGCTCTACTGTTTGTGATGTAATTTCAATGCCATGATTCGGACAAATTGGCGTACCAATTCGCGCAAATAATAAACGTAAATAATCATAAATCTCCGTTACTGTTCCAACTGTTGAACGTGGATTACGACTCGTCGTTTTTTGATCGATTGAAATTGCTGGTGACAATCCTTCAATCGTATCTACATCCGGTTTATCCATTTGCCCTAAAAACTGGCGTGCATACGCAGATAACGATTCTACGTATCTGCGCTGCCCTTCTGCATAAATCGTATCAAATGCTAATGATGATTTCCCCGAACCAGACAATCCCGTTACAACGACAAGCTGATTTCTCGGAATGGTTACATCAATATTTTTTAAGTTATGTGCTCTAGCACCTTTTACAACGATAAAATCCTTGCTCTTACTCACTCTTTTCACCCTTCCGCTTTTAATTCTAATAGTAAATCTCTTAATTCAGCTGCACGCTCGAAGTCTAACGCTTTTGCTGCTTCTTTCATTTCTGCTTCCATCTTCGCAATTGTCTTTTCACGCTCTTTTTTCGTCATCTTCTTAGCTGGCGTTGCTTCATACGTTTCTGTTTCTTCAGCAGCTGTCGTTGCACGAATTACATCACGCACACCTTTTTGAATCGTTTTCGGCGTAATACCATGCTCTTCATTGTAAGCTTCTTGTATACTACGACGACGCTTCGTTTCTTCAATCGCAATTTCCATCGATCTCGTTATGCGATCTGCGTACATAATAACGCGGCCGTTTTCATTACGTGCTGCACGACCGATTGTTTGAATTAATGAACGTTCTGAACGCAAGAATCCTTCCTTATCAGCATCTAAAATAGCGACAAGTGATACCTCTGGAATATCTAACCCTTCTCGTAATAAGTTAATACCGACAAGAACATCAAACTTACCAAGACGAAGATCCCGAATAATTTCAATGCGTTCTAATGTTTTCACTTCAGAATGCAGGTAATTCACCTTAATTCCTACATCTTTTAAGTAGTCTGTTAAATCCTCTGACATCTTCTTCGTTAAAGTTGTAATTAATACACGTTCATTTTTTGCAATGCGATCTTGAATCTCTCCTAATAAATCGTCAATCTGCCCTTCAATTGGTCGTATATCAATTGGCGGATCTAAAAGCCCTGTTGGACGAATAATTTGTTCTATTACTTCTGGCGACTGCTCTAATTCATATGGTCCTGGCGTTGCTGACACGTAAATAACTTGATTTGTTTTCTCTTCAAACTCATCAAATGTGAGCGGTCTATTATCTAAAGCTGATGGCAGACGGAATCCATGATCCACAAGCACTTGCTTACGCGCTTGGTCCCCGTTATACATCGCTCTTACTTGCGGCACTGATACGTGCGACTCATCCATAACGATTAAGAAATCTTCCGGGAAATAGTCTAATAACGTATACGGCGTTGCCCCTGCTGGACGAAGTGTTAAATGACGGGAATAGTTTTCAATACCTGAACAAAAGCCCATCTCACGCATCATTTCTAAATCATAACGTGTACGCTGCTCTATACGCTGCGCTTCTAACAACTTGCCGTTATCATTTAATTCCTTTAAACGCTCTTCTAGTTCTTTTTCGATATTTTCAATAGCGACCTTCATTTTTTCTTCACGTGTAACGAAGTGAGATGCTGGGAAAATTGCTACATGATCACGTTCTGCTAATACTTCCCCTGTTAACGCATTTACTTCGCGAATACGATCAATTTCATCACCGAAAAACTCAATTCGGATACAATGCTCGTCAAGTGATGCCGGGAAGATTTCAACTACATCTCCGCGCACACGGAATGTACCGCGCTTGAAATCAATATCATTACGTCCATACTGCACATCAACAAGTTCACGAAGCAATTGATTGCGATCCTTCTCCATACCAACTCGAAGTGAAACAACTAACTCGCGGTATTCTTCTGGAGAACCTAAACCATATATGCACGAAACACTCGCAACGATAATTACATCATCCCGTTCAAATAATGCAGACGTTGCCGAGTGACGCAATTTATCAATTTCATCATTAATCTGTGCGTCTTTTTCAATAAACGTATCTGTTTGCGGCACATACGCTTCTGGTTGATAATAATCGTAATAACTAACAAAATATTCAACTGCATTATTTGGGAAAAAGTCCTTCAACTCACTATATAACTGTCCTGCTAACGTTTTATTATGAGCCATGACAAGTGTTGGCTTTTGCACTTCTTTAATGACATTTGAAATCGTAAATGTCTTACCCGTTCCTGTCGCTCCAAGCAACACTTGCTTTTTCTTTCCGCTATTAATTCCCTCTACAAGCTTCTCTATAGCTACCGGCTGATCACCTTGTGGGGAATACGCTGAGACAATTTCAAATTGACGTTCCAAGAAAATCCGACCTCCTCATAAAAATCTGTATTATTATTTTACCACGAATGCCTATAAAAAACCTAAAAAAACGAACAGATATTCGGTAAAGTTTTCGACAATATATAGAAAAAGGAAGGAGAGTACACTTCCTTCCTTATCAAATCTTCTTCCGCATGAACAAACAGTAAGCACCACACTGATTAAGATTCCACTTCATTTAAAATCAGCTCTTTTTCCTACTGTCATCCTCTCCTATACGAAACTATTGGCATACTAAAAAGCTACTTCCCCTAAGAAAGTAGCTTCTTGTTCCCTTTCTCCTTCTTCGGAAAAAGAACATATGAAAATGAAATAGCTGCATCCACTAAAAGTATAATCGCCCAAACTTGGCTAACCCGACTCGCTGCTTTATTTAAAACAATTCCCGTTTCTAACCAATTACGCCATTGTTCAACCGGAGCAAGACCGTACAGAAAGAAAAAGAAAATATGCACAACAACAAACAAACTAAGGTGCAATACCCAATTTTTTATTTCCTGCTTCGCATAAGCCATACCTGTTAATTCTACCTGTTCTTCTATAATAGGCGCCGGCTCATTTCGCCATTTGGCAACTAGCTTTTGCGCAAATATATCAAGCTTCTTCAAATCCTTTTTCCCGTAAAAGACTGCATACAATAAAATGATTACCGTAATAATTTGAAAGTTAGAGAACTTTCCTGTTTGATAGTAATCCACTACTCCTAAAGTTAAAATAAACACTTCATTTATGAGTAGTACAATCCCCATAATAAAACTCGCCTTTTTCAAACGGAATCCGTAACGGAGTAAAAAGAAACCGATAGCTGATAACCAAAATACAATCTCTGCCCCAATTAAAAAATACCAACGATATTCTGCAAGTATACTCATTTATCCTTCTCCTTTTCATCATATATACGAAAAGCTTCATCCATATATAATAAAAGTTCTTCTTCGATTGGATACATGCTCATTTTCTGGGAATCTTCTTTCGATTTTCTAACTTCCCATAACTTATCTAAAAACGCTTCGTCACCATTAGCCATTTCTAAACACTTCTGCATTAATCTCTTCGTTGCCCCTTGTACCTCATCATTTGCAGCTTCTTTACCATCTTTCATAAAAGTGCGAAATTGCTTTAATAAATCTACCCACTCTAAAACATTCGGATCTTCTTCACTCATATTCGGCAAATTCTGAAGCAATTTTTGTTCTTCCTTTGAAAACACTTCATTTTGAAATATTTCACGTATACGAGAAGACTGTTTCGAAAGCTGAATTAATTCAAACATAACTTTCCAATCGAGCTCTCCCTCTACATCTACCGAATAAACAACCGCTTGTAAAACACGCTCCATTCGATTAAATTTCTTTTGTTCTTCCTGTACAAATCGAAGTTGTTTTTCAAGAGAATTCTTTAAATCCAACTCACCTTTTACTAACATATTCGCAGTTTCTTTTAACGAAAATCCCATTTCCTTTAAAAATAAAATTTGTTGCAAACGAATAACGTCCGCTTCACTATATAACCGATGTCCACCCTCTGTTTTACCACTCGGCTTTAATAAATCTATTTGATCATAATAACGTAATGTGCGTACTGTTATCCCTGTTTCTTTCGTCAATTGTTGAATTGAAATCACTATCATCACCTCTTCTCCTTCATTATAAAAGATGACGTTACGTAACTTTCAAGTGTTTTGTAAAAAAAATACAAAAGGCTGTTTATACGCTTCGTATAAACAGCCTTTACGGAAATAACCCCTTTTGCACAGCACGACCACAAAATAAAATAAGTGCTCCGACAACAACGCTCGTTGCTGTTTTATGATAATGAGCTGAAACTAATAAATAATACGATAAACCTACAGTACCAAGCATAATACAAATACTCGGCACTGGATTATGAGAGAAGTTCTGCATTCCCCAAAACAAAGCAAAAATAGCTGTAGCGACACATAATACCGGTAATCCCATCCCAGTTCCCCTTTTTCTATCTATTCCTTGTTGCTAACACGCTCGTCGATGCCATACTTATTAATAGACCAAAAATAGCAATATATAATAACTCATTTACATGTACTACTGGCCTGTCTAAATATTTATTTACACAAAGATACATAATGAATAAGAACACGAAGCTTGTCATAACTCCAGCGTAAATATTTCTTCCACCTTCACTCCAAAATATTTGGCGATTTTTAAGGATAACTCTAGACTCGGGTTGTAATGATGGTTTTCAATCGCCACGATTGTCTGCCGTGTCACCTGCATCGCCTTTGCCATTTCAACTTGCGTTATATGATGTTGCTTTCTTAATTCTTTAATTTTATTTTTTACACCCATAGGCTCCACCTTCAAAAGTAAAGATATCTTTACTTTAATTATGAATATTTTCCAAATACAAGTAAAGATATCTTTACAAATTTTAGAAAAACGTCTCATTAAACATCTACTCTAACAAAGTACAAAAGTAATTCAATTTATATCAGCGATTTTTCAAATATATCAGCGCAACTGAAATTATATCGGCGATTTCCCAAATATATCAGTGCAACTCCATTTATATCAGCGATTTTTCGAATATATCGACTTACCGACAAATACCGACATTCGTAGCAAGGTAAACATAAGAAAAAGCTGCCCCCAAATATACCTTCGGGAACAGCTCTCTCCTTTACTACATAAATCCTAACGCATATACAAGAACATATCCAAGCACCGATAAGCAAACCGAGCCAATTAGCCCTGCCACGAATGCTTTGCTTCCTAACTTACGGAACGTTTTAAACTCTACATTTAAACCAAGCCCCGCCATCGCCATTGCGATAAGCATATAAGCGATGACTACAATATATCCCGCAACAACTTCTGGAATAATCCCGAGCGAATGCACTGCACTCATCGCTAAAAATCCGAAAATGAACCACGGAATTGGAAGGTCGCGCCATGATCTTTTTTCCCTGCTTCCTTCACTCTTACCAAACCATAATCCAATTAAAACCGCTACTGGTACAAGCATTGCAACGCGCGTTAACTTCACGATAACTGCGATGTCTACAGCCGCGCTTCCTCCTGGCGCCGCAGCTGCGATGACATGAGCGATTTCATGCAGCGTGGCCCCTGAGAATACACCGTAACCGTATGGAGATAGGCCAAGTACTGGATATAATAACGTATAAATAAGAGTAAATATTGTACCTAAAATCGCAATGATTGCAGCCCCAACTGCCGTTTCATCATCTTTTGCTTTCACTTGCGGCGCAATTGCCACGACCGCTGCCGCGCCGCAAATTGCTGTTCCACATGCTGTTAGAATCCCAAGTTTCTTTTCTACCTTAAATACTTTCGTTAGTCCATATACAACGAAAATTGTAAATGTAATAACAACCGCAGCGATAACCAATACTTTCGGTCCCGCCTTCGCAATATCAACAAGATTTAATCGCATTCCAAGTAAGATGATCCCGAAGCGAAGTAATTTCTTACTCGCGAAATTCGTTCCTGCAATCGCATCATGAGGAACTCCAATTGCCGCACGCCAAACCATCCCAATTAGAATAGCAATTACTAATTGTCCCATAATATTTAAAAATGGAAGCTCCGCTAAATATTTCGCCACAATTGCGATTAATAATGTAATCCCAATCCCTTGCGAAAATCCAAAACGCTTCTTCTTTTGTATAACAAGTGTTTGTTCCACTTTGAACCACTCCAATAATCGTATTGGAACATGCATGTTCTTTCTACTTACATTATAAGAGAGTTTCTATAATAAGTTTAATACCAATACCAAATCTCTATCATCAGAAATACTTATGATAAGATGATAGAAAAAGAAAGGAGCAGATGATATGAACGTAGACATTTTAAAAATTTTTGTTACGGTTGTTGAACAGAAACACTTCTCTCGTGCAGCAGAATTATTAAACCTTTCACAGCCTGGCGTAAGTATGCACATTCGCAACTTAGAAAACGAATTTGGAACTACACTCATTCAGCGATCCCCGAAGCACGTTCAAGTGACCGAGGCCGGAAACATTTTATATATACATGCAAAGCAAATACTCTCTCTTTACGAAGACGCTAAGCAAGAAATTAACGAGCTACATAACGTTGTAACAGGAACACTTCGCATCGGTGCTAGTTTTACAATTGGCGAATACTTACTCCCGAAAATATTAGCTAATTATGCCAATGAAAATCCACGCGTCGAAGTCCATACCTTTATCTCAAATACAGAAGACGTTTTGCAAAGTCTTCGATCTAATCAAATTGATATCGGCTTAGTGGAAGGGCAAGTCGTATACGCCGACGTTGACGTTGAAACATTTATGCAAGATGAAATGAAACTCGTCGTCCCGCCAAATCATCCACTGCTCGACACAAAGGAAGTGAATGAAAGGACACTCCAAGATCAAGTGTGGGTATTAAGAGAAAGTGGTTCCGGAACACGTGCTTATAGCGATCGCTTTATTCATCAACACCATTTAAAAATGAAACGATTCTTTACCTTTAGTAGTATCCAAAGCGTAAAGGAAGCTGTCGCTGCCGGGCTTGGCATCGCTATACTTTCTGATTGGACTGTACGGAAAGAGCTACTGGCAAAAGAACTATTCCACGTCGAAATTCCAAATGAACAACTCATCCGTCCATTCTCCATCGTGCGCGGCAAATATTTTATTCCGTCTAAAGCTATTCAAGTGTTTTTAAATCATGTAGATTACTTTGCGAAAAAACAGATTTGACCTTCACATTAGTGTGAAGGTTTACAATACATGTAAAAGGAGTGAAACGCATTGCGAATTGGGGAGTTATCAAAAGAAACTGGCGTTAGCGAAAGATCACTAAGACATTACGAAGAAAAGGGATTACTCCCTTCGAAGCGCCTCGCAAATGGCTATCGTGATTTTGACGAAAGTGCCATCGAAAAAGTGGAGCTTATTCAAATGTACTTACAAATTGGCTTAAATTTAGAAGAGACGGCAAGGATGCTGCGCTGCCTTGAAATTGAACCGCACTTATACGACAATCCGTGCAGCAGCATCCTTACGCTTTATGAAGATAAACTTAATGAAGTAACAAAGCAAATTTCATTGCTTTCCAATATTCAAACGAATTTGCAAAAACACGTTTCACTCCTAAAAAAAGCAAAAGAAAAGGAATGATTACATGTTTGTTATACACGGCAGTTCAAGACAAAATGGAAATACGGAAGCTTTAACACATATGATGATTGATGGAATTGAAACAGAACAAATTTATTTACGTGATCACACAGTCTATCCTATTACAGATCAGCGTCATGATGCAGGAGGATTCCAACCTGTAGATGATGACTACGAGCAGTTAACGAAGCGCATGTTAGAGCACGACACAATTATCTTTGCTACACCATTATATTGGTACGGGATGAGTGGTCATATGAAAAACTTCATCGATCGCTGGTCACAAAGCTTGCGTGATACATCCCTTCATTTCAAAGAAAAAATGAAAGGCAAAAAAATGTACGTTGTTATCGTTGGCGGCGATAATCCGAAACTAAAAGCATTACCGCTTATCTCCCAGTTCCAATACATCTTTGATTTTGTTGGTTCATCATTTGAAGGTTATATTATTGGGGATGCGAATGGATTAAATGAAATTCAAAATGATGCTGAGGCGCTAGCGAAAGCACAAATTTATAATAACGAATTCAAAAATCACAAGCTGAAATAAGTTTGACAAACTCATTTGTATGCGCATACAATAAAAGTAATATTATGAAAGGAAGGTACTTTGACCAATGAAGTTCTAATTCTCTTATTTATTTCATCCATCACAAATAGTGAACAAAAATGATGAAAACTAGCAGAGGATTAGTCTGTCCATTTGTCGATACTTTCTTTCGAAACGATCATGTGAAAAATCGTTTATTTATGTACGATTTTTACATGCAAGGACGACATTTATCCTCTCTAGTGAAACTAGGGAGGTTTTTTTATGACTATTTTATTCGCACGTAATATTGAAAAAAGCTTTGGTGATCGTACACTATTTACGTTACCATCACTGGAAATTCAATCACAGGATCGCATAGGAATTGTCGGAGTCAACGGTGCTGGTAAATCTACGTTATTACAAATATTAAGTAAAGAAATAGAAGCTGACAAAGGCATAGTAACTCATCATAGTTCTATCAGCATCATTCCTCAGCTTAGCGAAGAACTACCAGAAACCGCTTCTTCTCTCGCAAAAGGAAAATGGTGCATTTCAAACGTTACAGATTCAATGAGCGGCGGTGAACGAATGCGTCTAAAGATTGCCCACGCTCTTGAACAGAATGCAGGCATTTTATTCGCTGATGAACCAACAAGCCACTTAGATATGACCGGTACAGAACAATTAGAAAAGGCACTTTTATCTTATAAAGGGGCACTTGTTTTAATATCACATGATCGTGACTTTTTAGATGCAATATGTACAAAAATCATCGAAATCGAAGACGGCACTATTCAAGAGTATAAAGGTAATTATTCAAACTATCGCAAGCAAAAAGAACGTGAGCGAATACAAAAACAAGCAGAATATGAGCAATATGTACAAGAAAAAAATCGTTTAGAGCAGTCCATTTTACAAAAAAAGCAACGTGCTTCTAGCATGACAAAAATCCCAACACGGTTCAGTTCATCTGAATCTAAACTGTATAAATTAAGTGGGGCTCATGGCCAAGAACAGGTTAGTAAAGCAGCGAAAGCATTAGAAACACGTCTTGAAAAACTAGAAAAGAAGGAAAAGCCAAAGGATCTTTCTCAAGCTCAGTTTGACGTGCAATACCATACACCCATTCATAGTAAAGTGGCATTACAGTTTAATAAAGCAACAAAGAAAATAGATGACCGCACACTATTCAAAAATATGAACGGAACGATTGTCCCTGGTGCAAAGCTTGCTATTTTAGGGGCAAACGGAAGTGGAAAAACGACCCTGTTCAACATGCTTCTTGCAAACGAGCGTGGCATTCAGCTTTCGAAAAGTTGTAAGATTGGGTACTTTGAACAAACACTATCCATTTTAAAAACGGATAAAACCATTTTAGAAAATGTGCTAGAAGAAACAAACTATACAGAGTCGTTCGTTCGCACAATACTTGCACGGCTTCTATTCCGCCGTGAAGATGTTCATAAACCTGTGCACGTTCTAAGCGGGGGCGAGCGAATGAAGGTTGCACTCGCAAAAGTATTTTTAGGAAACTATAATATGCTTCTGCTTGATGAACCGACAAACTATTTAGACTTAGCAACACAAGAAGAATTAGAAAGCATGTTACAAGAATATCCTGGCACTATACTTTTTATTAGCCATGACCGTGCCTTTATTCGCTCTGTGGCAGACCATATTCTACAAGTAGACGAGAGTGAACCTAGAGTATTCCACGGTAATTACGAGCAATACACCAAGAGAACAACCGAGGATTCTGTAAACGTTACCGAACAAGAATTGTTACGATTACAAACAAAATTAACAGAAATCATCGGCCGAATTTCCATACCAAATCATCACGATGACATTAAATCTCTCGAACAAGAATACGAAACATTATTAATTGAAATCCGGAAATGTAAAGGAGCACTCTAATGTCTTCCCTATATATCGACGGGACCTTCCGCATTTCCCAAGAAATATTGAATCTTCGACATAGCATACAAAAAGCCGTGCATCAGCACGGCTTTTTACTTCAGATACGGACAGCAGTCCCGCTGACCGCAACCATTAGCATCCCTTCGCGAACCACTTCATAATCCACGTCGATACCAACAATTGCATTCGCATTTTTTTGTCTTGCGAAAGTTTTCATTTCTTCCATTGCGATGTCGCGCGCTTCTTTTAATTTACTTTCATAAGCGCCAGCACGACCACCGACAACGTCACGGACAGAGGCGAAGAGGTCACGAACGATATTCGCACCCATAATCGCTTCTCCATTGACGATATCGATATACTCAATAATTTCTTTTCCTTGAATTGTAGACGTTGTTGTTACAATCATACTTTATTACCTCCCATATGAGATTTTTACCTACTTATGGTGCACTAATTCCGTACAAATTATATTTACGAACTAAACTGAGCTTCGTATAACCTACTGTATCCCCCGCCTTGCTCAATTAATTCATCATGTGAACCTTGTTCTGCAATACCATCTTTATTTACAACGACGATGCGATCTGCATTTTTAATCGTTGCCAGTCTATGAGCGATAACTAACGTTGTACGACCGACAGATAGTTCAGCAAGTGATTTTTGAATCGCAAGTTCCGTCTCTGTGTCTAATGCGGAAGTCGCTTCATCTAATATTAAAATTGGCGGGTTTTTCAAGAACATACGAGCAATTGCTAGACGTTGTTTCTGTCCACCTGAAAGTTTCACACCGCGCTCACCAATAACGGTATCTAAACCGTCTCGTTGTGAGTAAATTAAGTCTTCTAATTGCGCACTTTTTACTGCCTGCCAAATTTCAGCTTCTGACGCCTTTAAATTTCCGTAAGCAATATTTTCACGAATCGTTCCAGAGAATAGGAACACGTCTTGCTGCACAATTCCAATTTGCTTACGAAGTGAAGATAACGTCATGTCTTTCGTATCAATACCATCAATTTGAATGGATCCAGATGATTGCTCATAAAAACGTGGTAATAAGCTACATAACGTCGTTTTTCCAGCTCCAGATGGTCCAACGAACGCAACTGTTTCACCTGCATGTATTTTCAAACTAATATCATTTAAAATCGGTTCTTTATTTTCATATCCGAACGTAATGTTGTTATATTGAATATCACCGTGTACATGTTTCACTTCCATCGCATCTTTAGAGTCCACAATATCTGGCTCTGTTTCAAGAAGCTCTACATACCTCTTAAAACCGGCAATCCCTTTCGGATAACTTTCGATTACCGCATTAATTTTTTCAATTGGGCGGAAGAAAATATTCGTTAATAGAACGAATCCGATAAATCCACCGTACGTTAATTCACCTTGCAGAACAAACCATGTACCGCATATTAAGACGAAGAGCGTTACGAGGCGCATGAGCATATAACTAATCGATGAATTTAACGCCATAATTTTATACGCCATTAATTTCGTTGTACGGAAACGAGCGTTGTTCACAGCAAATTGCTCTTTCTCAAACTTTTCATTTCCGAATGCTTGTACAACGCGAATACCACCAACGTTATTCTCAATACATGCATTGAAATCAGCAACGTCTGAGAATAAACGTCTAAACGTACCTGTCATTTTTTTGTTGAAGTAAAGTGCTAACCATAATAGGAATGGAATGACGAAGAACGTTAATAGCGCTAACTTCCAGTTGATCATCATCATAAATGAGAATGCCCCAACTAAAGTCATTACAGCGATAAATAAATCTTCTGGCCCATGGTGAGCAATTTCCCCAATTTCCATTAAATCGTTCGTAAGACGTGAAATTAAATGACCTGTTTTATTATTGTCAAAAAATCTGAATGATAGCTTTTGAATATGATCAAATAATTTCTGTCTCATATCTGTTTCAATGTTAACACCAAGCATATGTCCCCAGTATGTAACGACATATTGTAAACCTGCATTTAACATATACACTGCAAGTAAACCGAAACAAGCCCATAAAATAAGCGTCCAGTTTTGCCCTGGCAATAACTTATCAATAAATTGATTTACGATAAGCGGGAAGCCAAGTTCTAGTAATCCTGCGACGACTGCACAAGAAAAGTCGAGTATAAATAAACCTTTATACGGTTTATAGTAAGAAAAAAATTTACGTAGCATATCTTCCCTCCATTTTCCAAAATTAAAAAGACTCCCTAAATGATAACCATTATCAAATAATTATTCAAGTGATTCGACTATGAAACTAAAATGAGGTTTGCGATAGTTGTCGTTTTTTGCCGGAAAGTCGATATATTTGGATAATCGCTGATATATTTCAATAATCGCCGATATATCTCAAGTTGCGCTGATATATTCCGATAATCGCCGATATAAATTTCATGTACTATAACTACCGCCCATCTTACACAAAAAAGGCATCACCACAAGGTGATACCTTTTCTTCTATTACATCGCTTCCGAATCCCACTCATGCTCCTGCTGAACAAACACAATACCTAATTCGTGATGTCCACCAGCGTATAATGCCGTTTGAGCAAGACGAAGCTCTCCATTTGTATCTAATACTTCTAATTTACAAAATGCTCCTGTCGTCTTCGTTTGAAGCGCATCATAAAATTCCTCAGCACTTCTTGGAATGACTCCATTTACTTTCGTAATCATTTCTCCAGGCAGTAAATTCAGCTCTGCTCCAATTGTATTTGGAATTGTATCTAGTACAACGAGTCCATCATTACGTGCAGCGAAGTACGCTGGTCTTGTTTCATCCGCAATTTTCTCTTGCATGGAAATTGTAAAACGTCCAAGCATTGCAACGCCCATTGCAATAATGGCAAGTACGTGCCACCAATAACTTGCGATTCCTAAAACAAGCACAAGTCCTGCTAATCCGTACACACGTCTTCCTGTAAATAATAAAGCTTCCGTCGGCTCATAACTTCTAATCCTTCTCATAAATCCAATTAAAAATGGAACGAGGAATAAAGAATATGTATCAGAACCGATTGAAACGACAGGCCACCATGAAATAAACTGCGTTACTGCGTCACCTGGTACAAGAATAAAAATAGGAACGATCCATAAACGCTTTGATTCGTGTAAACCAATCTTTAATCCGCGCTTCCCCTTCCTAATCTTCGGCGTCGAATATCCTACTGCATTTTTAGAAATCAACAAGCCCTCTACAACGAGCATGATGCCTAGCAAAATAGCAAGGGATACGATTGTATTCTCTTCACCTTCTCCAAGCTGTAAGAAAGAAACTGGTAGCTTAGAAGATAATAGAACACATACAATCGCGATACTAAACGTATAAGCCGCTGATAAATATCGATACATAGCAGTTAATCCAAATAGTAACGTCCAAAGTAAAATGGCCCATAAGCTCGCCTTAGAAACAACAAGTCCGAGCCCAATCGTAATGATAGATACGATTAATCCGTATTTAACTCCCGCCAATAAAGATGTTCGCAGTTCAAACCAAATATCATAAACTTTAAAAGAAAAATCTTTTCGTTCTCGTAACATACGTAAGTATCCAACGAAGATACTACTTATTAAAAATACATAGACAGCAGGGTGTAAGAAAAAACGTCCAACTGCCCGCATTATTTCAAAAATCCATGCCTCCACGAACCCATTCACCACCATTTATATCATTCTTTCTTTTTATATTATCATAACTGGACAAACGTTTGTTTAACACAAAAAAATACAGGCAGCAAACCGCCTGTATTTCTTTTTACTTCGCCATTAATTTTAATGCTGACTGTAATTGTAGATCATTTTCTCCAGAACGGATTTTTTCAATAATTTTCGTTTGAATCGCCTCAGCTGTCTTTTTATCGAGCTGTCCTGTCGCTTCCATCTTATTCGCATTTTGGAATGCTTTCAGTGCTGATTCTGTCTCTTTACTAAAGTAGCCATCTTCACGTCCTGGTACATATCCTAAACTCTTAAGCATTTCTTGGGCATGTTTTACTTGTACATCATTTGCATTGTATGAAAGTGTCTTTTCAATTTGAATTGGTGTCGCATGATAATAATCTGGTTGTTTCACTTCTACAGTTGGCTTGATTCCTTTTTTATGAATCCAGTTTCCATCCGGTGTTAACCATTTGAACATCGTTAATTTGATATTGCTGCCATCTTTAAATGGAACAGCTTGCTGAACAGTACCTTTGCCAAACGTTTTTTCACCAATTAAATCGTATCCTTCTCCCTCTTTTAGCGCACCCGCTAAAATCTCTGAAGCAGAAGCACTTCCATTATCAATTAATACTGAAATTGGATATGGCTTTCTCTCTTTTAGTTCCGTAGAGAATTTCTTCTTCTCACCATTTCTTTGCTCTACTTGTAGCATCGGCTTTTTATCCGTCATAATTTCTCCTAGTATCTCTTCTACACTATTTAAGTAGCCACCTGGATTACCACGTACGTCAATAACTAAGCCTTTTATGTTTTTCTTCTCTAACTCTTTTAACTGATCCTTAAATTCTTTCGCTGTATTTTCAGCAAAAGAAGTGATTTGCATATAACCGATATCTTTTCCACTCTCTTGTTTCACGGAGCTAAACACTGTGAAGATTGGAATTTTTTCACGCTTAATTTTAAATACAATCGGATCAGCTACTCCTGCACGCTTAATTTCAATCGCAACAGTCGTTCCTTTTTTACCACGAATCTTTAATACTGCTTCTTCACGTGATAAATCTTTCACACTATTTCCATCTACAGATAAAATTTGGTCATTCGGTTTAACTCCAATCTTTTCTGCTGGTGAGCCTTTAATTGGAGATACGATAATAAGCTTACCGTCCGTTTTGTTCACCTCAGCCCCAATCCCTTCTAACTCGGGATCAAGCGATTCACTAAACTGTTTAGCCGTTTCTTTATCCATATACGTGGAATAAGGGTCCTTCAGCGTAGACAACATGCCTTGTATTGCACCTTCGACTAATTTTTCATCTTTCACGTCTTCCACATAACGTGAATCAATTAGTGCATACGCCTCATTAATTTTTGCCAAATTCCCTTGCGCAGTGCTAGCGTTTCCATTCGAAATTGTTTGCGTTACTTCTGCTGGGTTAACCCCAAATAAAGACATACCTGCAAACATTCCGCCAGCACCAATTAAAAATGCAACAACCATTCCAATAATTGCAACTCTACGTTTCAATGCGGAATTCCCCTTTCCAAAACACACAGGTGGTGTAGCAAAAGGCATCACACAGTGTGTGATGCCTTTACCTATTTCTACTATATGATAAGCTTGTACGAATTATGTTTGCAACTTTTTATACTTTTAAGAAGCGACGAATTGACATTACACTTCCCCACATACCGATTAAAGCCCCGATTAACACTAGTAAACCAGCTAATTGGAATACGAATGGGCTGTATGGTAGAAGTTCGAAAATTGTTCCGCCAAGTTTTTCGTTAAACACACCTTGCAACGAATTATACGTAACTAGAATTAAGCCAATTGGAATAATTGATCCTAATACTCCTAGGAATAATCCCTCTAATAAGAACGGCCAACGAATAAACCAGTTTGTTGCACCTACAAGTTTCATAATTTCGATTTCTGTACTACGAGCATAAATTGTAATTTTAATTGTATTAGAGATTAAGAACATCGCTGTGAATAAAAGACCAGCAATTAACACAATCCCGATGTTACGACCAGTTTTTACAGTATCAAATAATCGTTCAACTTGCCCTTTTCCGTACTGAACATTACTTACAAACTGCATTTTTTCAATCTTTTTCGCAATTGTTGCTGTATCTGTTGGTTCTTTTGCTTTTACAACGAATACGTTTTTAAGTGGGTTATCTTGTTCAAATAACTCAAATGTCTTTCCGCTATCGCCTAAGCTTTTAATTAAACGTTTTAACTCTTCTTCTTTAGAAGAATATTTAATAGAGTCTACTTTTGCAATCTTACTCATATCATCTTCTAATTTCTTTTGATCAGCTTCTTTTGCTGCTGGATCAATGTGTACACGAATTTCTACATCTTGCTCTACTTTCGTCGCAAAATGGTTCATATTCATAATCGCTGTTAAAAAGACACCTACAAGTAATAATGTAACTGTTACTGCACTAACAGAAGCAAACGTCATCCATCCGTTACGTGATAGATTCTTTACACCTTCTCGCAAATGTCGACTAAGGGTCTTAGCCTTCATATCCGTATCCTCCCTCCATCTCATCTCGAACAATTTTTCCGCCTTCAATCGCGATTACACGATGACGGATTGTATTTACGATATCTGCGTTATGTGTCGCCATAACGATCGTTGTACCACGCTCATTAATGCGCGTGAAAATCTTCATAATATCAAGAGCTGTTTCAATATCTAAGTTACCTGTTGGCTCATCGGCAATTACAACCTTTGGTCTATTAACAATTGCTCTCGCAATCGCAACACGTTGCTGCTCCCCGCCTGAAAGTTCGCTTGGAAGTGCGTCTGCACGATCTTCAAGACCTACAAGACCTAACACTTCTGTTACACGCTCACGAATTGCATCTGGCTCTTCTTCAATTACTTCTAAGGCAAACGCAACATTCTCATATACCGTTAATTTAGGTAGTAATTTAAAGTCTTGGAAAATCACGCCTAATTGACGACGGAAATATGGAACGTCTCTTTCTGCTAATGACTCGATAGTAAGACCATTTACATTAATTGATCCTGTAGATGGCTTCTCTTCACGATACATCATTTTAATAAATGTAGATTTTCCGGCTCCACTCGGTCCAACTACGTATACAAACTCGCCTTGTTTAATGTTAACTGTGAGACCAGCAATGGCTTTCATACCATTCGGGTACTCCTTATAAACATTCGTCATTTTTATCATTATTTATCACCCAATACTTAATGATTTTTTTCGAAATACTTTTCTGTACATTTGAAAATAAAAGCTAAACCTTTATTCTCTTTTAAACCACTCTTGTTGAAGGTAGTCTACTTATACTCTTTTTCTAAGCAATACTACTCTATGTAATATATTTCAGCAAAATTCTACAAACCTCATTGTAACATCAAACGGTTTCCAGTTTGGATACATTTTTGTTACAGTTATGTTACATTCCAAAAAAAGGGAAACGAGTTGATTATATGAATCAACTCGTCCATTTTACCCCTTTTTATTTATGTTCAGCTAACCACTCAGCTACTTTTTTCGCATCTTCACCTTGAATAAGTCCTGGCGACATTGAACCGCGACCTTTTTTAATAATTTCTTCGATATCTGCAGCGTCGTACTTCCCGCCTACTTTTCTTAAATCAGGTCCAGTTGCTCCTGATAAATCTGTTGCGTGACACCCAGCACAACTTCTTTGGAAAATTTGTTCTGCACTGTCTGTACTTGCAGACTGGTTCGAAGGCTTACTCTCTTCTTTATTTCCACACGCTCCTAAAGCAAAAACGACTGATGTTCCTAGCGCAATAGCCAATAATTTCTTTTTCACTTCTATCGCTCCCCATTGTTGATATTCTTTTCATTCCTAACACACTCATTTTCATTATAAGCATTATCTTTATATAGAAAAACTAAGGTATATTTCATATTCTTCAAAAATAAAGTGAGAACCCTAATGATATAAAGCTTTTATAAGTTGTTTCAATTCTGTGAACAACTTATAAACTTCTATAAAGGATTCTTTTTGAACGGGAATTTAGAAAAATTCTGTAGAAAGCCTTACTCTATTGCCAATCTGTTTTACTATTTTCTACTTTTTACAAAACAATATACAACATTGTATGCTACATATAATCCCATCAAAAAGAGAAGTTGTCGTTTCCAACTTCTCTTCCTCTGTACTTCATCCATATAAATAAAATAGCACTCTTTATGTCCTCTATATCCTCAACGTGCGCCAACAATTTTGTTGGCTTTTTTTCACTTAGCTTATTAGATGCGAGAACGTAAGTAAGCATCAATAAATGGATCAATTTCTCCATCCATAACTGCTTGCACATTACCGACCTCTGTATTTGTACGGTGGTCTTTCACAAGAGAATATGGGTGGAATACGTAAGAACGGATTTGGCTACCCCATCCGATTTCTTTTTGTTCTCCGCGAATTTCATCTAACTCCGCTTGTTGCTCTTCTAATTTCTTTTGATATAATTTCGCTTTTAACATCTTCATCGCATGCTCACGGTTTTTAATTTGAGAACGCTCTGACTGACACGTTACAACCGTATTTGTCGGTGTATGCGTAATACGAACTGCTGAATCTGTCGTATTAACGTGCTGTCCACCCGCTCCACTTGCACGATACGTATCAATTTTCAAGTCTTCTGTACGCACTTCAATTTCAACTTCATCATTGAACTCAGGTACAACTTCACAAGATACGAACGATGTATGACGACGGCCTGAAGAATCGAATGGTGAAATACGTACAAGACGATGTACACCTTTCTCAGCTTTTAAGTAACCGTAAGCGTTATGACCTTTAATTAATAAAGTAACGCTCTTAATACCAGCTTCATCACCTGGTAAGTAGTCAACAGTTTCTACTTTAAACCCACGTTTTTCAGCCCAACGTGTGTACATACGTAGTAACATAGAGCCCCAGTCTTGTGACTCTGTTCCACCAGCACCTGGGTGTAATTCTAAAATGGCGTTATTTTTATCATAAGGATCGCTAAGTAGTAACTGCAGCTCATACTCATTCATTTCTTGAATTAAGCCTTTTACTTCTGATTCAAGTTCCTCATGTAAATCTTCATCATACTCTTCTTTTAAAAGCTCATGCGTAATTTCTAGGTTTTCGAACGTCTCATCTAGCTGACGGAACTTTCCAACCATATCTTTCAGTGCATTTGCTTCGTTAATTACAGCTTGTGCGCCTTGTTGGTCATCCCAAAATCCTGCGCCCATCATTTTCTCTTCTAATTCTGCAATTTGTTTCTCCTTAGTAGGGAGGTCAAAGAGACCCCCTAAAAGCCGCTAATCTCTTAGCCATTTTCTCTAATTCCTGTCTAATTTCTACTAATTCCATTTCCTTCACCTCTATGTAATTGCTGTTACTTTCGTATGAAAACAAGGGAAACTCTCTCCACTTATGACGGAGAGAGTTTAATCCTTCTTAATTATACATTTTTGATGTAAAAGTTTGCAAAGCAGCCTAGGCTACCGCCCTATATTACTTCCCAATGCCACAGCAGTTTTTATATTTTTTACCGCTACCACATTTACATAAATCGTTGCGGCCCACTTGGTCACCTTTTACAACTGGTTTTTTCTTCGCCTCTTCGCCATCGCTAGATGGGTGAACAGCTTCACCTTGAACAACTTCTTGACGCTCTAAGTTTTGTTCAATTTCAGCTTTCATAATGTAACGAGAAATTTCCTCTTCAATAGAAGCAATCATTGATTCGAACATTGCGAACCCTTCCATTTGATACTCACGAAGTGGATCAATTTGACCGTAAGCACGTAAATGAATACCTTCACGAAGGTGATCCATCGCATCGATATGCTCTGTCCATTTCGTATCTACAACACGGAATACAACAACTTTTTCGAATTCACGCATTTGCTCTTCTGGCATAAGCTTCTCTTTTTCGTTGTAACGCTCTATTAATTTCGCGATAATTGGCTCGCTCATTTCCTCTGGAGCAAGGCGACGTAATTCTTCTTCTTTCACATCTCCTTCTTGCAGAAGGTTTGTATTTAAGTAGTCAACAAGACCTTTAATGTTCCAATCTTCTTCAATTTCCTCTTGTGTATGAAGTGCAACCGCACGCTCTACTGTAGATTTCATCATACCTTCAATAATACCGCGTAAGTTCTCAGACTCCATTACCTCTTGACGCTGTTTGTAAATAACTTCACGTTGCTGACGAAGTACATCATCGTATTGTAGTAACTGCTTACGTGCATCATAGTTATTTCCTTCTACACGTTTTTGCGCAGATTCTACTGCACGAGAAACCATTTTACTTTCGATTGGCTGAGAATCATCCATACCAAGGCGATCCATCATCGCTTTCATATTATCAGAACCGAAGCGACGCATTAGTTCATCTTCCATTGATAAGTAGAACTGCGTAACACCTGGGTCCCCTTGACGACCAGCACGACCACGTAACTGATTATCAATACGACGACTTTCGTGACGCTCTGTACCGATAACGGCTAAACCAACGTTTTTCACATCGTCTCCAAGCTTAATATCTGTACCACGACCTGCCATGTTCGTCGCAATCGTTACAGCGCCTTTTATACCTGCTTCTGCAATGATATCCGCTTCACGCGCATGGTTTTTCGCATTTAAGATGTTATGACGTACACCTTTACGCGTTAACATTTTTGAAATAAGTTCTGACGTTTCAATCGCAACTGTACCGACAAGAACTGGTTGCCCTTGTTTATGACGATTTACAATATCCTCAACAACAGCATTAAATTTACCTTCCATTGATTTGAAGATTAAATCTGCACGGTCATCACGAATAATCGGTTTGTTCGTTGGAATTACGATAACGTTCATATTGTAAATGTTACGGAATTCCTCTTCCTCTGTTTTCGCTGTACCAGTCATACCAGATAACTTTTCGTACATACGGAAGTAGTTCTGGAATGTAATTGTCGCAAGCGTCATACTTTCATTTTGAATTTCTACGCCTTCTTTTGCCTCGATAGCTTGGTGTAACCCTTCGCTATAACGACGACCTTTCATAAGACGACCAGTAAATTGGTCTACAATTACGATTTCGCCTTCTTGTACAACATAATCTGTATCACGATGCATAACAACGTGCGCACGAAGTGCCTGATTAATATGGTGAAGAAGCGCTACATGTTTTAAATCAAATAAGTTTTCAATATGGAAAGCTTTCTCCGCTTTCGTAATACCATCTTCTGTTAACATTACATTTTTCGTCTTCACATCAAATGAATAATCTTTTTCATTTTCTAACGTACGAACGAATGCATTTGCAAACATGTACAGCTCTGTTGATTTTTGAGCTTGTCCAGAAATAATAAGTGGCGTACGCGCTTCATCGACTAAGATAGAATCGACTTCATCGATAATAGCAAAGTGCAGTGGGCGTTGAACGCACTGCTCTTTATATAAAACCATGTTGTCACGTAAGTAATCGAATCCAAGCTCATTATTTGTGCTATACGTAATATCAGCAGCATAAGCCTCTTGTTTCTCTTCGCGTGACATACTGTTTAAATTAATTCCTACTGTTAATCCTAGGAACTCATGAAGTTGTCCCATTTCGCTCGCATCACGTTGTGCTAAGTATTCATTGACTGTAACAACGTGAACACCTTTTCCTGTTAAAGCATTTAAATATACAGGTAATGTAGATGTTAACGTTTTACCTTCACCCGTTTTCATCTCAGAGATATTCCCTTCATGTAAGGCAATACCACCCATTAACTGTACACCATACGGACGCATTCCAAGAACACGAGTCGCAGCTTCACGAACAACCGCAAAAGCTTCAGGTAGTAGATCATCTACTGTTTCACCTTTTGTTAGACGTTCTTTAAATTCAAGCGTCTTCCCTTTTAATTGTTCATCAGTTAATGGCTTAATAGATGACTCTAATGCATCAATTTGCTCAACTGTCTTCTGCATACGTTTAATTTGGCGTTGATTTACATCAAACACCTTTTTTAAAATACCGATCATAGGAAATACGCTCCTCTTTTTATTAAAATAAAACTTCCGATTGTTTTTTCTTTTTCTCTATTACAATCAGTCGTTATAAAAATCAAATGTATGTTATGCCAATTTTTCTCCTAATTAAAAAAACTAAAATGTATATACCTAATGATAATTGTAACACTTGTCTTATAACTATGACAACAATCGGCCGAATGTCTCGTTCTAAATTAAGAAAACTTTTTTAAAAAATCTATTTTCAGCAAAAAAAGCGCAGCCATTTCGGCTGCGCTTTTGAATTATTATTTAGTTTCAATTAAACCATATTTCCCATCTTTACGGCCATATACAACGTTAGTTTCATTTGTATCAGCATTTGTGAAGACGAAGAAATTATGTCCTAGCATATCCATTTGTAGGATTGCCTCTTCAACGTCCATCGGTTTTAAATCGAATCGTTTTGTACGTACAAGTTCTAGTTCATCCTCTTCTATCTCATCCAGAACAGCTACTGCTTCTGGAAGGATAAAGTTCGTTTTCATAGAACCTTTCTCACGTAACTTACGATTTACTTTTGTTTTATGTTTACGAATTTGTCGCTCAAGTTTATCAACTACTAAATCGATAGCAGCGTACATATCGCTATTAGTTTCTTCTGCACGAAGTAATAAATCAGTAAATGGAATTGTTACCTCGACACGTTGCTTGTCAGAGTATACTTTTAAATTAACTTTAATCTCTGGGAATGTATCAAAATAACGCTCTAACTTACTTAGTTTTTTCTCTACATATTCCTTTAATGCTGGAGTTACTTCAATATTTTCACCACGAATGTTGAATTTCATAGATGAATTCCTCCTTTCAAGCCTATGTACTATAATTTCGACACCGGCTTAAAAACTCCTTCTAACTTTTTTAAAAAAATTAGTGGAATTGCGATTTTTTTATCGTTTTTTGTTGAAATGAAAAGATGCATCGTTTCTATCTTTATTTTATCCTATTAACATCGTGAATAACGAATATAACTGTGGACAATTCGTTACAGAAAAGAAACAACTTTTTGACAACTCCATTCATAACAAAAACCCCTTGCAAAAAAACAAGAGGTTCTACCATATATATAACGTTGCCACAAGCGCAGCTTTCTCTTCCCAAAAACAATATACCTACAGTTTTACAACATTAGCTGCTTGTGGTCCACGTGCTCCCTCTACAATATCAAACTCAACTTGTTGCCCTTCTTCTAATGACTTATATCCATCTTGTTGAATAGCAGAAAAATGAACAAACACATCATCACCGTCTTCACGCTCAATAAACCCAAATCCCTTTTCTGCATTGAACCATTTTACTCTTCCTTGCATGTTCATTCCATTCCCTTCACTCTAAAAATCAGGGCATTTGCCCCATAATTTCACTATAACGAATGACAACATACGAAGTCAAAGAAGACTTATCGTCTTTTTATTATCTCTTTCGACAGTTACAGATCAACTTCTACAGAGCGTCAAACTAGAAACTTCGCTTGCTCCTTTATCATAGAAAAGACTTCCAATTTGTCTCACTGTAATTCCTGTCGTATATACATCATCAACAAGTAAAATGTGTTGACCATGAAACATCTCTTCTCTCTGAAAATAAAAAGGATTACTTCCCGAAAGCCTTTCTTTACGCGATTTCTTACTTTGCTTTTCTGTTTCCTTCCTTCTTAATGATGAATAAAAATTTTTGACAGGCAAACAAGCTGCTAATAACTCTGCTTGATTAAAACCTCGCTCATATTCCCGTTCCCTACTAAGCGGAACAGCAATAACAGTTGAAACGTCCGTAAAATACTTTTGAAATAGCTCCCGAAAAGATCGATAAAAAATACAAACTAACTCCGCATCACCTCGAAACTTAAACTGCGCTAGTATACCTTTCATGTCATCATTGTACACGTACAACGAACGATTTTTAAAAGGACGATATCCTTCCTCATTCCTCCATCTTATACAGTCCATGCAAATGTCATTTTCTTTATATCGAGTAGGTAAGTCATCTAAAGGACGGCCACAATCCATGCAAATTCCTCCTATAATATAGGAAAGTTTTTGCTCACATCTATCACATACATATTTTTTATGGGACTTTACAAAGAAGGCGTACCAACTAACTGTTTCCACCATATACTCATCACAAAGTAAACAATGCATTAATCGATCAATCCTTGTTCTTTCGCATTTTTGTTCATACTTTGAATATGTTTTTTCGCGCGTACCATCGACTCTGTCTTACCGTAATGAAAATACATAACCTCGCCATATGGCTCTTCAAAACTACGACCCGCTCGGCCTGCAATTTGTACGAGCGCACTTTCCGAAAAGATTTCTTCTTCAGCTCCTAACACAGCCACTTGTAAGTTCTTCACAGTCACTCCTCTTTCTAAAATTGTCGTTGTAACTAATAACGGAATTTCTCCCTTTCTGAACGCTGCTACTTTTTCTTTTCTCATCGAATCTTCTGCATGTACACCATCGATTCTATTATCCAACCCTTTCAACAACTGACTTATTTCTTCTATATATCGCACATGAGGAACAAATAAAAAAATAGGATACTTTTTGTTTAAGTTCATTTTTAACCATTGTAGTAACACGCGAGGAATTTTTTTATGATGGAGGCTTTTCTTCCAATTTCCGCACCAACTAAATAGAGGAACTGGTAACGGGTGACGATGGTATCGTCCTGACACAATAACACCTTTTTGTTTCCCCTTTCTGAAATTACGCTTCCACTTCTCATCAGGGGTTGCAGTTAAATAAATACGCGCTGCTTTCTCTTTCATTGCTTGCCTAACTGCATACTGTAACATTTGATCTGCATGATACGGGAAGGCATCAATCTCATCTACAATCATCACATGAAACGCTCTATAGTAACGTAACAGTTGGTGAGTCGTTGCAACGACTAACGCTGCATCTTTTTTATGATCTACACTCCCTCCGTATAAAGCAGCTACAGTTATACTTGGAAACACTTCTTGTAATCTCGGCGCTAATTCCAGTACAACGTCCGTCCTTGGCGTTGCGATACAAACTCTTTCTCCTTTTTGGAGCGCCTCTTCTATACCGTAAAATAACATTTCTGTTTTTCCAGCCCCGCACACAGCCCAAATAAAAAAAGATTCTTTCTGCTTAATCGCTTCTATAACTCCTTGCGCCGCCAACTCCTGACCAGTAGATAAAGTCCCTTTCCAATGTAACGGTTTTTTATGAAACTCTCCTGTTCTTTCAGCAATCCCGCGAACAAGTACAGTACATTCGCTAACTCTCCCCATCGTGATACACTTCCGGCAATACGCGCATGCTTTACCGCACCTTTTACATAAAAATGATGCAAATAGCCGCTGCTCTATATTTCCGCAGCGCTGACATATATATTTAGAAGCCTTCTTCGTTATACCTTGTACACATACAACCTCTCCCTTCTTTTTCAAATCACTTAATTCTCTCCGTAAATCTGAAGAGAGTTCTTCTAATAGCAACTGTTTTCCAGCAAGCATTAGCACTCACCTCCAGCACTACTATAAACCTTTCTCATAATCTCGTAAAAACGCAAAAAAGCCGATAACCTACTTATAAAATAGTAAGCTATCGACTTTATACACGTTTTTTATTCAATTATAATCCTATAATCTACCGTAACCTAAGAAATGTTTTTGGTTATAAGAACTATTTACACTACCGTAAGTAACACCCGTTGATTCATCAGCAGCATGGATCATTTGACCGCCACCAATATAAATACCAACGTGAGATACGCCTTCTCTGTAAGTACCTTGTAAGAAGATAAGATCTCCTGGTTTTGCTTCAGATGGGCTAATCTTTTGTACAGAGTTCCATAAACCTCTAGTATCTTGACGACCTAAACCGTAAACATAAGAGATTAAACCACTGCAGTCAAATCCACCATTTGAAATTGACGCACTACCCCATACGTATTTTAAACCTACTAAGCCTTTAGCTTTTGAGACAACATCTTGTCGTCCCCCATCATCATTACCTGGTACTGGAGTTGGAGCTGGTGTTGCTTTTTTCTCTTCTTTTTTCTTAGGCTCTTCTTTTTTAGATTCTTCTTTTGGAGCTTGTACAGCATTGTTTGCTGGAGCTACTGGCTCTGCTTGTGTTTGTGCTGGTTGAGCTGGAGCTTGTTGAGCCTGAGCTTGCTGAGCAGCTTGTTCTGCTTGTTTTTGAGCAGCAACTTCTTGTGCAGCTTTTTCTTGCGCTTCTTTTTCAGCAATTTGCTGTAATTTTAATGCCTGTTGTTCAAGCTCCTTCAATTGGTCTTCCGTACTTGTCATTGAAGTTACAACTGTATCCATTTTACCGCTTAAATCGTTTACTGCCGCTGCTTTTTTCTCTTTTTCAACATCAAGTTCTTTTTTAGCAGTTTCAATTTGAGCTTGTGCTTCTTTTAATTCTTTTTGCTTTGTTTTTACCGTTTCAACATCTTTTTTCACGTTCGCTTGATCTTCTTGTTGTGTTTTCATGATGTCTTCGTCAGACTCAAGAATTTTAGAAACTGAATTTAAACGATCAACTAAATCTGCAAGATTTTTAGAGTTTACAAGAACTTCTGTTACAACGTTCGTGTTTGGTTGCTCTTGAAGTGCAACTAAACGTTTTCTTAATAACTCTTCACGTTTTGCAATTTTCGTTTGTAATTCTGCAATATCTTTATTTTTCTTTTCGATTAATTGCTCAGTGTCCGCAACTTTTTTCGTTGTTTCATCAAGCTTTGCAGCATTCTCTTGAACAGACTTATCTAAACCTTGAATTGTTTTGTTTAAGTCATTCATTTGTTTTTGTAATTCATCACGTTCTTGTTGTTGTTTATGTAAAGTGTCATTTTGTGTATTAATTTGTGATTTCACGTCAGAAATTTTATCTTCTGCAAATACATTTGGTGTTAGTCCTGAAAACATTAACCCTGCCACTAATGCGCAAGATGCCATTTTTAGCTTTTTCATTTTATTTTTTACACCGCTTTCTTTTTTCTTTTTCCGTATATAACCTATAAAATTTATACCATAATTCGGGATTTTTTTTGCTAATGTTACGCTTTTGTAAAACAAATGTAATATTATATGTAACACTATCGCAAAATATGCATATTTTTGTATATACGTGTAGAGTTTTAAAAGTTTTTTTAAGCAAAGAAAAAAACGCAAGGTTTCCCTTACGTTTTATTAAATATACTAATACGGATGAAATCAAAACGTTATTTCATCCATTTCTCAGCCCAATTTTGGACTTCATCCATAACACTTTCTAACGCTTTTCCCTTGTCCGTTAAGCCATACTCGATTCGAACTGGTACTTCTGGATAAACATTACGAACTACAATGCCTTCGCTTTCCAATTCCTTTAAACGCTCTGATAACATACGATCGCTCATATTCGGTATAATATCTGCGATTTCTCTAAAACGTTTTGACTCTTCCAGCAAAGATTTAATAATTAAGCCAGTCCACTTCTTACTAAGCAAAGTAAAAGCTGACTCAAACTTTGGACATAAACAAGAATTATGCTCCATATGTTTCACCTCTCTTCTATTATAATATAGTTTCTTGTAAAAAGTAAGTTATAAAACTTTCCTCATTATTTTATTTTACGTACATTTTACCATTTCCAAATATTAACTTGTCAACTTCACGTAAAATATCCGTAAAAAAACCCTCTTCCGAAAGAGAGCTTTTTATATCTTTATTACTTCGTATACCATCCAAGACCTAGTGCACCTTCACCTAAATGCGTTCCAATTACAGCACCGAAATAACCTGTGCGGATTGTAACATGAGGATATTTTGCTTCTAATTCTGCCTTCCATTCATTCGCTTCCTCTTCACGTTGTGCATGAATGATAACTGCTTCCATAGGTACACCTTTACTTGCTTGCTCATCAAAAATTTCAATGATACGTTTTAGCGCTTTTTTACGCGTACGAATCTTTTCAAACGGGATAATGATTTTGTCTCTAAAATATAAAACCGGCTTTACTTGTAACAGACTACCGATGAAAGCTTGCGCACTATTTAATCGGCCTCCACGTTGTAAATGGTGTAAATCATCTACTACAAAATAAGCGTCCATCGTTTTCTTCATTTCATCAAAACGGGCGATAATCTCTTTTGGATCCTTCCCTTCGCTTGCTAGCTTTGCACCTTCACGCACGTAGAATCCTTGTACTTCACAACTAATTTCAGAGTCGTACGTATATACATCAATACCCTCTACCATTTGACCAGCTGTCGTTGACGTTTGATATGTACCACTAATCCCACTTGAAAGATGAATGCTAATAACTGCATCATAATCCTTAGATAATTCTTCATATAGCTCAACAAACTTTCCGATTGCTGGTTGAGAAGTTTTCGGAAGCTCTTCTTGCTCACGTACTTTTACATAAAAATCATCTGCTGAAATTTCAGCTTCTTCTTGATAAGATTCCGTTCCAAACACAACGTTTAATGGAATCATATATATATTGAGTTCATCACGAATATGCTTCGGTATATATGCTGTACTATCAGTAACAATAGCTGTTTTCATTTTCGTACCTGCCTTATAAAAAAGTTTTTATTTCCTAATTTTACACGAAAACTAAAAATGGTGCATCCATACATGAAAATGCGGGTTTGAAATTATACTTATCATCTCGACAAATTACAACAAAAAGGTAAAATACTCATCAAAAATTTCAGCTTATTTATAAAAAATGTTTGAATATAAAAACGCCCGCTTTTAAAATGTAAAGTACTAGTCATTTTGATGGATAGGGGCGTATACAAGTGTTATTACAATATTTAACAATAAAAAACTACGGTGAACACGAAATTGTTATTCAAAAATCAAGATTCATCTGTTATGTTAGTCGTGCTACAACCGAAGAAGAAGCTCAAGAATTCATACAAAAAATCAAAAAACAAAACTGGAATGCAACACATAATTGTTCTGCGTATTTAATTGGCGAACAAGATCAAATCCAAAAAGCAAATGATGATGGTGAACCTAGTGGTACAGCTGGCGTACCCATGTTAGAGGTACTAAAAAAACGCGGTTTAAAAGATACCGTCGTTGTCGTTACCCGATATTTTGGTGGCATCAAACTGGGAGCTGGTGGATTAATTCGCGCATATGGAAAATGTACAAGCGAAGGCATTAATCATGTCGGTGTTGTCGAGCGAAAGCTAATGCGTATTATGCAGACCGAAATTGATTACACATTACTTGGCAAAATTGAAAATGAATTACGCAATTCAAAATATGCCATTAAAGATATACATTACCTCGAAAATGTCACATTTGATACGTATGTAGAAGAAGATGGAAAACAAGCATTCACGGATTGGATGATTGAATTAACAAATGGGAAATGTACAATTACAGAAGGAGATATGTTGTACTTAGAACAAGATATTATCTAAGAATAACTACTGTATCGCCTTTAAAGATTAATGTAGTGAATTACTTTCCTACAAATGAACTAAGGAGATTATATATGGAAGAACGTTATTATCATCTCCAAAATAGCAGAATAAAAAAGAAACGAAGAAGAAAGTTTTTCTACTTCCTTATTTTCTTATTTTTATTTGGTAGTGTAGGACTTTATATATTAAATTCCTACTCTTCTCTCATGGGGATGTATAGTGGTTTTACTCGTGAAAAATCGGATTTGAGAACCGAAGATGTAGAAATTACAAAGGAGCCTTTTACACTCCTTATTATGGGTATAGAAGATTATGCAACAGACGGCCAAAACGGTCGTACAGATTCATTAATGTTTGCGACAGTCAATCCGAAAACGCAAAAGATTTCGCTTATGAGTATCCCTCGTGATAGTCGCGTTCCAATTGTCGGAAAGAATAAAGAGGACAAAATTAACGCTGCGCATGCTTACGGCGGAGAAGAAATGGCAATCAAAACTGTCGAAGGTTTCCTAAAAGTACCTGTAGACCATTATGTTAAAATTGATTTCCAAGGATTTAAAGGTATTGTTGATGCTGTTGGCGGTGTTACTGTTGATGTTCCCTTCGATTTTTGGGAGCGTTCAGACGTAGATTACTACAAAAAAATCCAATTTAAGCAAGGACAGCAAGAATTAAATGGTGAAGAAGCACTCGCTTACGTTCGTATGCGAAAGCAAGATCCAAATGGTGACTATGGTCGGGCCGCTAGACAAAGACAATTACTAGCTGCTGTTGCTCAAAAACTAAATTCCACCTCTACCGTATTTAAAATTAAAGATTTAACAGCGGTCGTTGGAAAATATATAAAAACTGACATTCCTATTTCTGATGGCCTTGCTCTTTACAAGAAACTTTCTGGGTTTGATCCTTCCACAATACAAACACTCAAACTTGAAGGAGAAGACAAAAAAATAGGTGGTATTTATTACTTCCTTCCAGATCCAAACGGTGTTGAGGCAGTACGTAACGAAATTAAAAAAGAACTAGGAGAAAAGGTAACCACGCAAGAAAATTCAACAACAAAAACCGAATCCACTCCTTCTTCAAATTCTAACTCTAACGAAAAAGCGAAGAAAGAAACGAATCGGAATCAGAATAAAACACCAACTGATCCCCCTCCTTCTACGAATGCTCATGCAGAGTGGATTATGAGAAATCAGCAATAAAAAAGAGCCAAATCGCATGCGATTTGGCTTTTTTTTTATTTATTAAAGTGTTTTAAAATTGCTTCTACAATACGCTCTGATGCACGGCCATCACCGTACGGATTAGATGCTTTTGACATCTTATCATGAGCTTCTTTGTCTGATAACAACTCATCAGCAAGGCTAAAGATTGTCTCTTCGTCTGTTCCCGCTAATTTCAACGTACCTGCTTCAATACCTTCTGGACGCTCTGTTGTATCACGAAGAACAAGAACTGGCACACCGAGTGACGGTGCTTCCTCTTGTACCCCGCCAGAGTCAGTTAACATTAAGTATGAACGAGCTGCAACATTGTGGAAATCAATTACATCTAGCGGCTCAATTAAATGAATGCGGCCATGATCGCCTAAAATATCATTTGCAGTTTCACGAACAACAGGGTTCATATGAACAGGATACACAACTTGTACGTCTTCATGCTTATCAACAAGACGCTTAATTGCACGGAACATATTACGCATTGGCTCTCCTAGGTTTTCACGGCGGTGAGCTGTCATAAGTACAAGACGATCATTTCCAAGTTTCTCTAGTACAGGATGACTATATGTTTCTTTTACAGTCGTTTTTAGCGCGTCAATCGCTGTATTTCCTGTTATGAAAATGCGTGATTCATCTTTATTTTCTTTCTGTAAGTTCGTTGCTGATTTTGCTGTAGGTGAGAAATGAAGATCTGCCATTACGCCTGTTAATTGGCGATTCATCTCTTCTGGGTATGGAGAATACTTATCCCATGTACGAAGTCCTGCTTCGACATGACCTACTGGAATTTGATTGTAGAAAGCAGCTAAACTTGCAATAAACGTTGTCGTCGTATCACCATGTACAAGTACGATATCAGGCTTTGCTTCTTTCATTACTTTATCCAAACCTTCTAAACCACGCGTTGTAATATCGATTAAAGTTTGGCGATCCTTCATAATATTCAAATCGAAATCTGGTGTAATTCCAAAGATACTTAATACTTGGTCTAACATTTGACGATGTTGTGCTGTTACAGTCACAATCGATTCAATTTTCTCAGGATGCTTTTGCAACTCTAATACAAGAGGTGCCATTTTAATTGCTTCTGGACGTGTCCCGAAAATTGTCATTACTTTTAAACGTTCAGTCATTTCATTGCCTCTTTTCTTTCACTAGTTACAAATCCTATTATGACATATAAGAATATACATGAATACATACCTTTTTAACGAATAACAGAAAAATCCCTCTTATGAATACTTTCTCTTCCAACGGAATAATAATCTATTCCTTGTTTCTTGACATCCTCATTAGTATAACAATTTCTTCCATCAAATAAAATAGGCTCTCTCATAAGTTGTGCGTACTTTTCTAACGGATAAGCTCTGATTGCTTCCCATTCTGTCACGATAAAAGCCGCACTCGCTCCTCTAATCGATTCATCTATACATTCGCTATATTGTATAGTCTCCCCAAAGATATTTTTCATATTGTGAATTGCCTTTGGATCATATAGAACTACATCCGCACCCATATGAATTAATTCTTGTATCATAATAAGGGACGGTGCGTCTCTTATATCATCCGTATTCGGCTTAAATGCCGCTCCCAGCACTGCAATCCGCTTCTTGTTCATATTTATTACTTTCTTCGCTTTCTCAATCAATAACAACTGTTGTTTATTATTCACTTCAATGACGGCTTTTAACAAACGAAAATCATGCGCCACATTCCCTGCAATTTGCACAAGCGCTTTCGTATCTTTCGGAAAACACGATCCCCCGTAACCAATGCCCGCATTTAAAAAAGACGACCCAATTCTCTTATCCATTCCCATTCCTTTTGCAACATCTAATACATTAGCTCCTACCTTCTCACATATATTTGAAATTTCATTGATAAAACTAATTTTTGTCGCTAAAAAGGCATTCGATGCGTATTTAATCATCTCTGCACTTTTTATATCTGTAACATACGTTTGCAAATGTAATTTACTATATAAATTCTCAACTTTTCGCGCCGCTTCCTCATTATCAGCTCCAATTACAATACGATCTCCCTGAAAAAAATCGTAAATCCCTGAACCCTCCCGTAAAAATTCGGGATTCGATACAATATGTAATTCATGCCTATTTTGTAATGTCTCCTCAATCCATCCCCTCATAGCACCATTCGTCCCTACAGGAACAGTACTTTTTGTAACAACAATAATGTCTTTAGTCGCATATGCTCCAATATCAAAACATGCATTTTGAATATATGTTAAATCTGCTGTCCCATCTAATAACGATGGCGTTCCAACTGCAATAAATATAAATTCTGCATCATGAAATGCTTCTTCTTTACTTGTTGTAAAAGTTAAACGATTATTCTCACACGCATCATGTATTAATTCATATAAGCCAGCTTCATAAATAGGCAGATCCCCTTGTTTTATCCGTTCAATTTTCTCATCATTTATATCAAAACATGTAACCGAATGTCCCAATACTGCCAATCCTACTCCTGTAATCAATCCAACGTATCCGGTACCTATTATCGTAATTTTCATTTCCTTTTCGCACAGGAATATACAATAGAAAATATACGAATACATAGAATTTCCCCTGTGCTTCCCCCTCTCACATTAAAAATGAGAAAACTCTTTTACTTCTTTATTATATGAATTGCTTTCTTCATTCTTTTTTAAGTTTTTGTAAAATTAAATATTGTCCATAAAACCAATAGAAATTTTACCGAGATTAAAGCTGCACGTTCAGACTTGAAAAATTCCCACATTTTAACACGGAACTTACTCATTTCTACGTGTAACACTTATAATATTGAAATAAAATTATTCGCTATTAAAGAGAAAGAGAAAATGTCATATTCCAAAGCCCAATACGATTAACCTTCTCAAACGATTCAACATTCTGTATACCATTGTCATATATTCTATCTGCTTCCATTTACCATAAAACGAAAAAAAGATTGAATTCTAATCTTTTTGTGATACCATATGTTATGAGCCTGTAAATAAACATCATAATTTTCAGATAAATATATTAAAAAAAATTACGTTAGACTATAAAAGGGTGGGGTATTAATGGACTCACAAGTGATTTATGCCATTTTGGCATCTTTCATCACTGTACTCGTCGTTACTCCTTTAGTTATTAAGTTAGCTTTTAAAATAGGAGCAACAGATAAGCCAAACGCGCGTAAAGTGCACCAAAAGATTATGCCTCGTCTTGGCGGGTTAGCAATATTTATTGGTGTGGCTGTTGGATTTGTTGTCGGTGGCTTATACGAACAAAGAATGTTATCGATAACGCTAGGTGCGATTATCATTGTAATCATCGGTATTTTAGATGATATGTACGAGTTATCTGCGAAGGTAAAATTCGGTGGACAACTATTAGTTGCCATTATGATTGTAAAAAGTGGATTATTAGTGCAAGTATTATATATTCCAATCCTCGGGGATACTGAACTTGGATGGCTTGCTTACCCAATTACAGTATTTTGGATTGTAGGTATTACAAATGCAATCAACTTAATTGATGGCTTAGATGGATTATCCGCTGGTATTTCATCTATCGTACTGGCAACGCTAGCATACATGGCCTTCACTAGCCCATGGGGTACTGGAACGGCTATCATTTTACCTCTAGCACTAATTGCACTTGCAAGTACAATTGGATTTTTATTCTACAACTTCCATCCAGCAAAAATTTTCATGGGAGATACAGGAGCACTATTTTTAGGATACTGTATTTCTGTTATATCGTTACTCGGATTATACAAAAGTGTAACGCTATTCAGCTTTATCGTTCCAGTTATCATTTTAGGCGTGCCTGTATTTGATACGACATTTGCAATTATCCGTCGTATCGTAAATAAAAAACCTATTTCAGCACCAGATAAGTCGCATTTACATCACCGTTTACTTGCAATGGGCTTCTCTCATCGTAAAACGGTACTAATTATATACGCATTCGGTATTTTCTTTAGTGTAAATGCAATCATTTTCTCTAGTGCGACATTATGGTTATCCATTATTCTTCTTTTCGTTTTAATCTTCTTTACAGAGATTATTGCTGAAGTAATTGGACTTGTACATGAACGTTACAAACCACTTATTTCCTTTTATAAAAAAGTGAAAAAACGCGAAGACTAATTGTAGTATAGCCTTTACTATTATGAAATATTCAAATAGCATCCTCTTTCTTATAAGAGGATGCTATTTTTATTCATTATTTTACATTTCCAAAATATAGCTTGTTTGAGAGTTCCACTATTGGAGAAAGATATACATAATAAGAAAAGGATTATATTTTCTTTTTACATCTTGATTGTCAAACTGAGGGTGAATGTTATGATCAAGCGAGTATTTCAATACATTATTTTATTTTTAACGATTACTATGTACGCGTCATCTCACGCAGGAGCAACTACCATTCCCCCTGCTGAACATCATCCAAATACCGAAACTACCTCTTCTACCCAAAAAATCGCGTACTTAACATTTGATGACGGACCAAACAAATATACTACGCAAATTTTAAACATCTTAAAAGAAAAGAACGGAAAAGCAACTTTCTTTGTTATTGGGGGAAAAGTACCACATTATAAAAAGACAATGCAACGATTAATTAAAGATGGACATTATATCGGACTTCACAGTATGTCCCATGATGTAAAACGCCTTTACACTGGTGACCCATCTACTTTAATTACAGAAATGGAACAAGCACAAAGCATCGTTCAGCAAGTTACAAAATTAAATTCACATCTCGTTCGTGTCCCGTATGGTAGCATGCCTTACTTAAAAAAGAATTACCGTGATGCACTTGTATCAGCCCAGTATAAAATGTGGGATTGGACAATCGATACATACGACTGGAAAAGCTATGACAATCCCTCTGCCATACTAGAAAGGGTACGTAATCAGAGCGATGAACAAGTCGAAGTAATTTTAATGCATGATTCGAGTGTAACCGTACAAATACTGCCACAAGTAATTGATTACTTACAGTCACAAGGATACAAGCTTCTTCCCTATAATCCATCTTCTCATCTCGAAGTAAACTTTTGGAAAGACACAAGATTGTAACAGCTTTAGTGCTATGTGCTAAAGCTGTTTTATTTTTCTCTTCCCACCCTTCCCATTTTTGTGTAAAATTTTAAATAGTGATGAAGTTTCGAGGTGAATAGAAATGAAACGAATAGATCTCATTTTTAACGCAATACAAAAAGGCAATTATACAGAAGGTGTAACTGCATCAGAACTCGCTACCCTGTTGCAGCTAGATCGAGCCAATGTAAGTAGCGACTTAAACAAACTCGTAAAAGATAAACGTTTATTAAAAACAAATACGCGTCCTGTTCGTTTTTATATAGAAACGAACACTTCGTTGGAAACGCATTCAAAAGAAGTAACTTCATTAGATACATTTGCAGTTGAAAATACGAGCCTTAAAATCGCAATCGAAAAAGCGAAAGCTTCTATTCTCTATCCTCCAAACGGTATGCATACTTTACTGCTCGGAGAAACAGGCGTCGGAAAATCCATGTTTGCTTCTTTAATGCACGAATATGCAATTGAAGTTGAACAGCTTCCTAAAAATGCACCATTTATCGTCTTTAACTGTGCTGATTATGCAAATAACCCACAGCTACTACTCGGACAATTATTTGGGATTAAAAAAGGAGCCTATACAGGGGCAAGTGATCAAAAAGGGTTAATTGAAAAAGCACATGAAGGGATCCTTTTCTTAGATGAAGTACATCGCCTTCCTCCAGAGGGACAAGAAATGCTTTTCACCTTTATTGACCGCGGAGTATATCGCCGCCTTGGAGAAACAGAAAACGAACGTAAAGCACAAGTATTGATCATTACTGCTACAACAGAAGAGCCAAATTCATTTTTATTAAAAACATTTACAAGACGTATACCAATGACTGTCACGCTGCCACCACTTCGTGAGCGTACACATAAAGAACGTTTTGCTTTACTGCAGCTATTTTTCACAAATGAAGCAATTCGCTTGCGAAAAGAAATTCACGTTAGTTCGAATGCAATGCGTGCTTTCGTCTTTTACAATTGTCCCAATAACATCGGCCAATTAAAAACAGATGTACAAATTGCCTGTGCGAAAGCCTATTCTGACTTCGTGACAAAGAAACGTGATTCTGTCTATGTTTCAAGTACAGACTTACCTTGGTATATGAAGGAAGGGCTCTTCATTGAAAGAAAAAGCCGTCATCTATACCAAATACCAAATGAAACATTTATATTTACAGGCGATGAAGGTTGGAGTAATCATAAAGCAGAAAACGAAAAACAGTCTTCTATTTACGATTATATTGACTATAAATATGAAGAGCTTCAAGCTCGTGGTATTGAAGAGGAAGAATTAGAATTACTAATAGAAAATGATATTCAAAGCTTTTTCGTACAATATTTTAACCAAATGTCAAAAAAAACAAGTCATGAAAATGTTTTTAAAATTGTAGATCGTAATATCGTTTCCGTTTGTGAAAAAATTGCTGAACTTGCTGAAAAACATTTATCCAAGACATTCGATGAAAAAGTATTTCTCGCTTTAAGTTTACATGTACAGACAACTCTACAACGTTTACAAGCTGGAAAACAAATTCATCACCCACAATTAAATCAAATTCGTACGAAATATAAAGAAGCTTTTTCCGTAGCTATGCAATGCATTCAACTACTGGAAGACGAATTACAAATAACAATGCCTATCGATGAAGCAGGCTTTTTAACAATGTTCTTCGTTGTTGATCCAATTCCTGCCTCACAAACAGAAGTAAAAGTATTAATATTAGCGCACGGCAACGGCATAGCAACAGAAATGGCAAACGTCGCAAACGAACTGCTCGGCATTGACGAAGTAACCGGTATCGATATGCCGTTACATGAATCGCCGAAAGATTTCTTAGAGCGTGTGAAAGTGTATATGAAAACACTCCAAAATGTAAACGGGCTTCTCTTACTCGTTGATATGGGATCTCTCGCTTATATTGGTGATATATTAGAAACTGAGTTCAAAATTCCGGTACGTGTTCTTTCCATGACGAGCACTCCACATGCACTAGAAGCTGCTCGAAAAGCTCAGCTTGGCTACTCGTTAGATGCATTATATGAAACGGTGAAGAACTTAACACCGTTTTACTTAAACGTACAAGAAGAAAAGAAAAAGCCACTATCACCAATGAAATCTGTTATTTTGACAGCTTGTTTAACAGGGGAAGGCAGTGCTTTAGCTATTCAAAAAATGTTGGAGAACTATTTGCGATTTGACAAAAACTTAATTGAAATCATTCCGATTAGTATTGTCCATGAAAAAGATTTAACGAAAATGATTGAGAACATAAAAAAAGAGCGGAATATCATTTGTATCGTCACAAATTTCGATGTGCAGGTGCCATGCTTAACTTATCATTTCCAAGACATTGTAAACTACACAGCGATTCAGCCAATTCAAGAATTAATTACGTATGAAGAAACATATGCAAAAATGGCTGATATTCTTGAACAACAAATGCAGCGTAACGACGGAGCACTACTTATTAAAACAATTCGTTACGCATTAAATACAATTCAAGAATTAATTTCCTTACAGCTAACTCCTGACAGTTTAATGGGTGTTATTCTGCATATGAGCTGTATGGTTGACCGTCTTCAAAAAGGAGAAAGCCTTCTCCCTCATCCAGATAAAGAGAAACGAAGACAAGATGAATACTGGATGTATATGAAAGTAAAAAAAGCATTGCAGCCAATTGAAAATACATTTGAAATACAAATACCTGATGACGAAGTGTTTTATGTTATGGACTTCTTCATTAAAAATCAGCCTGTAAAAAATTAATCGAGGCTGTTTTGTAGTATATCGACCGTAACTCGGATTTTATCGGCGATTTTCAAGATATATCAGCGCAACTCAGATTTTATCAGCGATTTTCAAAATATATCGATTTACCGGCTATAATCACTAAAATTTGTACCTTATAGCAAAAAAGGCTGTTCCAGATGAACAGCCTTTTTTCTACTTCTTTACTTTCCTAATTCTCCCCCTGATTTCGCCTTTCTTATTAGACTTCGTATAAACATTTACATATACATTCGCCTGAATGATTTCTTGCAGTAAGCTATCAAACGCTCTCCCCTGTAAAGGTCCTTCAAAATCCCCCACATTAACTACACCAGTGACGACTCCTTCATTAACACTAATACCTTGCTTTAATGGACCAAATAAACTTAAAACAATTGGACCAATTTGATCTGTTTTCCCTAAATGAATTTGGCATGATGTAACTTTTTCGATGTTTTTCAATATGACCCGATATTGCAACTTCTTTAAATCCTCACTAAATATAAACTCTGCTACGCCATAAGCTTCTGTATTTACAGGAGGTATTTCCCTCTTACCTGTTAACCTCGCAAAGAAATGTGTTGTCATACGGGCATTCTCCTTATATAAATTTCCCAGCACTACTTCTACTACTTTATGGTTTATACATAATCATTTATGACTTTTTCAAACTTTAATTACGAAGAAAAGATTCACACAATCTTTACATTAGAATCGTTCCTTTTGCTTTACTACCTCTTGTATAATGCACATAGAAAAACATTCTAGGAGGTTATTTTGGAAAATAACAAATATACTATTCACAAATTATTAGAGATTTTTCTCGTTTCATTTAAATTAGGACTTACTTCATTTGGTGGTCCTGTCGCCCATCTTGGGTATTTCCACCACGAATATGTGCAAAAAAGAAAATGGATGGATGAACGGAGCTACGGAGATTTAGTAGCACTAAGTCAATTCCTTCCTGGTCCTGCTAGCAGCCAAGTCGGTATGGGGGTTGGATTATTAAGGGGCGGACTATTAGGAGCTATTATTTCATGGATTGGATTCACACTACCGTCTGTGCTCGTTTTAGTTTTCTTCGCTTCATTCTTTAATCAGTTCGATCTTGGAAGTGCTGGCTGGATTCATGGGCTAAAACTTGTAGCAGTCGCTATTGTCGCTCATGCAATATGGGGAATGGCGCAAAAATTAACGCCAGACCGAAATCGTGCGACGATTGCAATTGCAACTGCCGCAATCGCCCTATTATGGCCAAGTAGCTGGACACAAGTCATTCTCATTATCATATCTGGCTTTATCGGCTGGTTTTTATATCGCAACCAACCAATTAGCCAATCTCAAAGTATAAAAGTACCTATTTCAAAAAAGATAGCAGTTTCGTGTCTCGTCTTATTCTTCGGACTATTACTACTGCTACCAATTTTAAGACCGTTCTCTTATTACATCGCCTTATTCGATAGTTTCTATCGCTCTGGCGCACTTGTATTTGGAGGCGGACACGTCGTGCTACCTCTTCTTGAAGGTGAATTCGTACAAAACGGAATGATGACAAAAGAACAGTTTCTAGCTGGATACGGATTAACACAAGCAATGCCAGGACCACTGTTTACATTCGCTTCTTATATAGGAGCAGTGTTAAACGGAACGCTTGGTGCAATACTCGCAACAATTGCGATCTTTCTTCCTGCTTTCTTACTCGTTATTGGTGTTTTACCCTTTTGGGACAGTGTAAGAAAAATATCTTTCATACAAGGCGCACTACTCGGTGTTAACGCCGCAGTTGTTGGTATTTTAATTGCCGCTTTTTACGATCCCATTTGGACGAGCACAATTATAAACGCTGTAGATTTTGTTTTTGCATCTCTTCTATTTTGCTTGCTCGCTTTTTGGAAAACACCACCTTGGGTTATCGTTATACTTGGAGCCTTTGGCGGATATATTCTATCCATTTTGTAAATAAAAAAAGACGGCATAATGTAGCCGTCTTTTTTCTATTAAAACTTTACAAGCTCTATTCCTTCAGGCAACTCACTCTCTGTTAAAATACGCAATTCCTTCACACGATCTATTACGTAAGAGGAACGCTTCACAAGCTCTGGATCAATATACGCTGGATGAACCATAATTTCTACCGTTTGTTCGCCGTGTACTCTTTCTTTTAACTTCACAAAGTAATCTTCCGTCACACCATCCGCATAAAAGTCACTGTAAAATACGTCAGAAAACGGGCGTACTGCTCGCTCTTCCTCACAACGACGAATCGGAACATTATATGTAGCCGCTAATCTCTCAAGAACATCGTGCAAAATCGGTAAGCTGTGCACATGGTGATGACTATCTAAATGAGTTGGTGTTAATCCGTAAGATAAGAATTTCTCAATTTGAGCAGTCCATTCTCGCTCGACTTCTTCTGGATTTACCTTCCCTTCCCATACGACGCTTTGTTTATGAAACAGCCCATCGCTACTTACAAGTGATGGTACGTCTCCAAGAATTGGTTTCCCTGCCGTTAATACGAGATGTACGCCTATCCCTAACGTTTTATACTCTTTTGCTAAGCGTACCGCATGCTCTGTTCCTGGCATATTCATCATCATCGTCGTTGAATTTACAAGTCCATTTATATGTCCATCAATAATGCCGTAATTTGTACCTTCTGTAAGACCGAAATCATCTGCATTTACAATTAATTTAATCATCATAATACCTCCTAATAGAATAAAAAAAGCGGGCTAAATAGCGCCGCTTTTATTTCTCTACCTTTTTGAAGAACTGCGGAAGATATTCTTTATGCGCTTCCAACATTTCATCTAAAATTTGTTTTGCCACTTTATCTGATGGTACAAGTGGATTAATTGTCATAGCAAGCAGCGCTTTATGATAATCCCCTGTAACAGCAGCTTCAATTGTTGTGCGCTCAAATGATTTAATTTGTTGTACTAAACCGCGAACTGGTACTGGAAGATCTCCAACTGCAATTGGTTTTGGACCTTCTTTCGTAATAATACAGTTCACTTCAACAGCCGAATCATGTGGCAAGCTTGCAATTGTTCCGTTGTTTCGTGTATTAACAGGCTGGATATCACCTTTATTATTATAAATAGACGTAATTAAGCTACATGCTGCGTCACTATAATAAGCGCCTCCACGTTTTTCTAATTGTGGTGGTTTAATATCTAAATTCGGGTCTTTATATAACTCGAATAAATCATCTTCTAATTGTTTTACTACTTCTGCACGTGTACCTTTTTCAACCGAAGCTTCTTTCTCTTCTTCTAGCATTTCACGTGTTTTGTAGTAGTAACGATGGTATGGACATGGAATTGCACGAAGGCCGCGAATAAAGTCTGGCTCCCAGTTAAGCGCAGCGATATTTTCCATCGTAATTTGCTTTTCTGGATCTGTTACAAGTTCTAACACACGATCCATTACACTTACGCCATCTAAGTATACGTCTAATCCATATACCATGTGATTTAAACCTGCAAAATCAACGTGAACACGGCTTGCATCTACTTCAAGCAATTTTGCAAGACCCATGCGGATTCCGATTGGAACGTTACATAGACCAACTACTCTTTGAATATTTGTATAACGAAGAACAGCTTCTGTTACCATACCAGCTGGATTTGCAAAGTTAATTAACCATGCATTCGGACAAAGCTCCTCCATATCCTTACAAATATCTAAAATAACAGGAATCGTTCTCAACGCTTTGAATAAACCACCAGGACCATTCGTTTCCTGACCGATTACATCATATTTTAACGGGATTGCTTCATCTTTTGCGCGAGCTTCTAATAAACCTACGCGAAGCTGCGTCGTTACGAAGTCAGCATCTTTTAATGCTTCGCGACGATCAAGCGTTAAATGTACCTCAATTGGTAAACCAGATTTTTTTACCATACGTTTCGCTAAGTTACCAACGATTTCTAACTTTTCTTTTCCTGCCTCAATATCTACTAACCAAATTTCACGAACAGGAAGCTCATCATAACGTTTAATAAATCCTTCAATTAACTCTGGTGTATAACTAGATCCACCGCCGATTGTAGCAATTTTAATTCCAGTCATGCTTTATTCCCCTTTCGCTTCTAACTTTTTATAAAGGTCAATAAACTCTGCTGCTAATTCTTTCACTGTAATCGCATTCATTAAATGATCTTGTGCGTGAATTAAAAGAACACTAACCTCTGTTTTTTCTCCTCTTGCTTCTGATTGTATGAGCTCTGTTTGAAAATGATGCGCTTCATTAATCGCTTCTTTCGCCTTTACCATCGCTTCATCTGCTTCTACCATTTTCCCCTGTTTGGCAAATTGAAGTGCCTCCATCGCAAAGCTTCGTGCGTTACCACTATTTAAAATCAATTGGAATGGAATTTGTTCTGCTGTAGTCATTATAATTACCGCCCTCTCTATAAGGTTCAACCGATTTAAATACCCCTTCAGTTTGAACATGTCTATTAAAGTATGAATTTATTAATGATAGTTTAGTGTTCATATAGATGTTTTTCATCTTTTTGAACATGATATAAAGGTAATTGTTCTCACAGGTATCGTTGTCTATGAGAACAATTACTATGTTACATAGGTACAGAGTTGTTGTTTCCTTGTGCTGCTTTCTCAGTACGGATAACTGAACGATCGCATGCGACAACGAATGGGAAGTAAATCGCCATTGCAACAACAAAGTTGAATAATTGTAAAATCGCACCAGAAGGATGTAAACCGGTTACAAGATACCCACTAATAATTGGTGGAACGTTCCATGGAACCATCGCTACTGTTTTTGGTACCCATCCTAAGTAAATTGCTGTATAAGATGTAATAACTAACACAACAGGTGTTAATACAAACGGGATGAATAAAATTGGATTTAATACGATTGGTGTACCAAAGATTACTGGTTCGTTAATGTTAAATGCACCAGGTCCAATTGATAGACGAGATACACCGCGTAATTGTGCACTTTTCGCTACAATTAATACAACTACTAAAAACGCTAATGTTGCACCAGAACCACCAAGATATACGAAAGTATCAAAGAATGGTTTTGTAATAATGTTTGGAACATCAAATGCAGATGTACCATCTTGGAATAACTTAATATTTTTCTCTAATGCTGGTAAATAAAGTGGCTCAATAATACCACCAACAATATTTGGACCATGTAAACCGAAGAACCAAAGTACATGTACTAATAACGCAATAAAGATTGCACTTGGTAACGTACCTGCTAATCCTTGTAATGGAACTTGTAATGTATTAAAGATATACTCATGAACACTTGTACCTGCTAGTTTTACTGCTAATTGAACACCTGCAATACCTGTTAAAATCACAAATGCTGGAACTAACGCAGCGAAAGATTTCATTACTGCTGGTGGTACACCGTCTGGCATTTTAATTGTAATGTTTCTTTGAACAAAGAAGCGGAATATCTCCGTTACGAGTATGGAGACAATAAGTGAAACGAACAAGCCCTGTGCGCCTGTCCAAAGCATATTTATTCCAGCTTCTTTTGGTGTTGTTGGCGTAAGAATAATTAATGCACCAAACGAAATAATACCTGCTGACAATCCATCAACACCGTAAGATTTTGCTAAGTTATAACTTGTGGTAACTGCAACCATCAGAGCTAATACTCCGAAGGACCCTGTCCACATGCCAGCACCAATTTGTTTCCAAGTTTCACCGAATAAATCTTTCATAAAATCTTGGAATGCTGGAATTGGTAAACCATTAACTAGTACTGCCATCGAACCCACTAAAATAAGTGGCATAACTGCAATAAATCCATCCCGGATCGCAGCTAAGTGACGTTGCGATCCGATTTTACCAGCGACAGGAACAATATATTTCTCCATGAATGCAATAAACTTTTGCATTTTGCTTCCCCCCTAATTATTTTTTAAGTGTTAATGCGTGATCTAAAACTGCCTCTCCATTCATCATGCCGTAGTGCATTGGATTGATAACGTCGATTCCAACGTTCTTCTCATCAGCAAGCGTTTTCATTGAAGAAAGCATGTAACGAACTTGTGGTCCTAGTAATAATACATCCGCTTGATCAATATTTGTTTTTACTGCATCCCCAGATACAGCCCAAATCTTTCCTTCTAGACCGCGAGCTTTTGCAGCCGCTTCCATTTTTGTAACTAGTAAACTTGTAGACATCCCTGCTGAACAACATAATAAAATATTCATTTGAAAATCCCCCTTGTGTAGTATAAAAAATTTATGTTTTATTTATTTTTCTTTACGCTATTTATTAATGCAATTAGCGTGCCAACTTTTTAAAACCACTAAAATCAGCACTTTTTCGACTGTTTTCTTTGTGTGTTAACGCTTTCAATTAGTGTGTCACCCCAAAAACACACAGTGTGTTATAAAACAACACGCTTTTAACACATAACTGTATGAAAATAGATTAGTGTTTAGTTGTCTAGTTGTGTTTAAAACAAAAAATACACTAAAAAAATTTTTTAACGAACAATAATTTATTATTTTTACCCACTATTTAATGAAATAAAAAAACCTTGCATACGCAAGGTTCATTCAGTTACCGACATCTTCTTATATAATTCTACAAATTCACTCGCTAATTCCTTCACCGTAATTGCATTCATTAAATGATCTTGCGCGTGCACCATCAGAAGGGTGACTTCGGTCTTTTCACCACCAGCTTCTTTCTGTATGAGATCCGTTTGTACACGGTGCGCCTCTTTTAATTCTTCTAACGCTTCTTGTAATTTCGCTTCTGCTTCTGTAAATTCTCCACGCTTTGCACAATCAATTGCTTCCATTGAACAACTTCTCGCATTTCCCCCATGCAAGATTAAGTGAAAGGCCTTCGTTTCTATCGTATCCATTTTAGTTCTCTACTCCCCCTTTTCTTCCGCTATTTTTTGTTTATCCCATATTTTTAAGAACGGTAAATATATGACGAACGCTAGTGCAAAGTTAACGAGTTGCAAAATCACACCTGAAATTTTGCCACCCGAGCCTAAATATCCACTAAATAGAATTGGTGTCGTCCATGTTACAGCAGCACCACTCGGGCGAGCTACCAATCCCCATTCCATTGCGAAATAAGAAACAATCGTTAATACAACAGGAACTACTATAAATGGAATAAGTAAAAGTGGATTCATGACAATTGGCATACCGAAAGTTACCATTTCATTAATGTTAAAGATACCAGGTGCAATTGACAATCGTCCTAAACTTTTTAATTGCTGACTTCGTGCAAACAATAACATTCCGACAACTAAGGCTAATGTTGCACCAGAACCGCCCATATAAATCCATAAATCAAAAAACTGTGCAGTAATCGTGTTCGGTACATCTTGGCCCGCTTGAAAAGCAATCCGGTTCTGATCCATTAACGATAACCAAATCGGGCTCATTACACCGCCCACAATTGTAGCTCCATGAATTCCACACGCCCAAAGGACATGAACGAGAATAACCGCTATAACTGCTCCCCAAAGACTAGCACCAAGTATACTCAGCGGTTCTTGCAGTAGCTTCCCTACAACATTATGAATGCTTCCGAAAGTTGTGTGTTCAAAAATCAATCTAATGATCCAAACAACTGTCACAACAATAAACCCAGGAATAAGCGCTGCAAATGAACGCGTTACTGCCGGTGGAACTGTCTCAGGCATTTTTATAATCATCTTTTTTTGTACAAGAAATCGGTATATTTCAGTAGATATAATTGCAATAATCATCGCTACAAATAAACCTTGGCTTCCCATTAATGCCGCTGGAATTACTCCATCTACCAGTATACTTTCTTTCGTACCCGGCATGATATATGCAACTTGAAATGGAGTTGCAAGTAAAAATGTCACAAGCGACAATGCCCCGGATGCTAAAGCGTCCACTTTATAATATTCCCCAAGCCTGTAAGCGATTCCAAAAACAGCTATTAAAGCCATTATATTAAAAGTTGCACTAACTGGATACCCTAATGCTACGTTCCAGTTTTTCCCGAACAAACTCGCCATGAATTCACTATACCCAGGGATTGGTAATGTACTAATAATAAGAAAAATTGATCCTATAATTAAGAACGGCATCGTCAATACAAGTCCATCACGAATTGCTAGCAAATGCCTCTGCTCTGCAACCTTTCCTGCTACCGGCATTACATATTTCTCTAAAAACCGTATCATCTATCCCACTCTCCTCATGGTTTCATTGACAAAGCTGCTTGCAAGATAGCTTCTCCATTACAAAGCCCGTAATGGACGGATTGAATGACATCAACAGGTACTCCTTTCTCCTTACATAATTCTTTCATTTTCGGTAATAAATAACGTATTTGCGGTCCAAGTAAAAGTACATCCGCTTTATCAATATGGCTATTTACTTCAGAACCTGATACAGCCCAAATCTTTACCTCTATCCCTTTTGCCTCTGCTGCTTTCTCCATTTTTGTAACAATCAAACTGGAAGACATTCCCGCTGCACAGCAAAGTAAAATATTCATCCCTTTTCCCTCCCCCTTTTTCCAAACCTAAGTTACGGCGCATCCCTTACCACAACTAGGTTACAAATATATATGTCTAGATTTCCTGCTGTATGCCGAGCTTAAAAACAAAAATTTCTCGGTTTTCACGCTATTCCATCTATCCGTATTCTCCTAGTAAAGAGGGCTCTAACTCGCTATAATAATTCAGTATGATTTTTTATAATTGATAGGAGGATATATTTATGAAGGCATATCGCTTTCCACTTATTTTATTATCTTCTATCCTAATTGGTGGTTTCATTGGTTATTTCATGGGTGCCGATGCAGTTGCTTTAAAGCCGCTTGGTGACATTTTCTTAAACTTAATGTTTACGATTGTTGTACCTCTAGTGTTCTTTAGCATCGCGTCATCTATTGCTAATATGGATGGATTAAAACGTTTCGGTAAAATTATGTCTAGTATGGCTGGGACTTTCTTATTTACAAGTATTTTAGCTGCTATTTTTATGATTATTGTCGTGAAAGTATTCCCGCCAGCACAAGGTGTTGTATTAGAACTAACACAACCTGACAAAGCTGAAAAAGCAGTTAGTGTTGCAGATCAAATCGTCGGTATTCTAACAGTATCTGACTTCTCGAAGTTACTATCTCGTGAAAATATGTTAGCTCTTATTTTCTTCTCTATCTTAATGGGAGTTGCAACTTCAGCAGTTGGTGAAAAAGGAAAACCATTCGCTACATTCTTACAAGCTGGTGCAGAAATTTCAATGAAAGTCGTATCTTTCATTATGTACTACGCTCCAATCGGACTTGCTGCTTACTTCGCAGCATTAGTTGGTGAATTCGGACCACAGCTTCTTGGAACTTACTTCCGAGCAGCAATGGTATACTATCCAGCGTCTCTTATTTACTTCTTTGTATTCTTTACGTTCTATGCATACCTTGCAGGTCGCAAGCAAGGTGTACAAGTATTTTGGAAGAACATGGTCTCTCCTACTGTTACATCTCTTGCAACTTGTAGTAGTGCCGCAAGTATTCCAGCGAACTTAGAAGCAACGAAGAAAATGGGTATCTCTTCTGACGTTCGTGAAACAGTTGTCCTTCTTGGATCTACACTTCATAAAGACGGCTCTGTTTTAGGCGGCGTATTAAAAATTGCTTTCTTATTCGGTATTTTCAACATGGAATTCGAAGGACCAAAAACATTAGCAATCGCACTTGTTGTTTCTTTATTAGTAGGAACAGTAATGGGCGCTATTCCAGGCGGCGGTATGATTGGTGAAATGTTAATCGTTTCTCTATACGGCTTCCCGCCAGAAGCATTGCCAATTATCGCAGCGATTAGTACAATCATCGATCCTCCTGCAACGATGTTAAACGTAACAGCAGATAATGCTTGTGCCGTAATGACAGCTCGCCTTGTAGAAGGTAAGAATTGGATCAAAAACAAATTTGCTTAATAAATAGAAAGAGGATGCTCGTTTTGAGCATCCTCTTTTTGTCGTTATTTGTTGATAAGTCGATATTCCTTGTCGAAACGTCGATATATTGAAAAAATCGTCGATATAATCTATTCCGCCACAAATTTGTTAAAACCTTCACAAATATTCCACACTCATTATCCTTTCTCCGTACTATAATCATGTATGGAAAAGGAGATGGACATAATGACTCAAAGCGCACCTGAATTTAAAGTTTTGCAAAGCATTGCATTCCTTGCGGTCGTTTTGCAAAGTTCCTTATTATATACAATGAATCAAGGAAATGTCTTACTTGAGCAATCTCTCATTATGGGCATGCTATTTAACCTTGCAAAATTTTCAGCACCTGCATTCATATTTATCGTCGGCTTCCACTTAATTCGTCACTATACAAAGCAATTAGTATACAAAGAATATATTTCTGAAAAAGCCGCACATTTACTCATTCCTTATTTCTTCTGGTCTGTTCTTTACTTATTAACAACAAACGATATGATTACACTACAAAGCGGAATAAAAAGTTTATTACTCGGAACAGCCGCACCTCATCTTTGGTACGTGATTATGATGTTTCAAATTCACCTACTGTTCCCTTTGCTGTGCACACTATTTTATTGGTTTCAAAAACGAACAGAAAATAAAAAAGACATATATAAATATATGACCATCTTTGCTTCTCTATATTTCCTCTTAATGTGGTATTCTTCGCACTACATTTTTAATGGAGAGAAATTGACTAGCTCAACCATTTTACATTATACAGATCGTTCCTTCTTCTTCTATTCGTTCTATTTCGTCATGGGAGGAATCGCTGCTGTCGCACTAAAAGCGTGGCGTACATTTGTCATAAAACATATTCCGCTTATTACAATCTTATTCTTTATCTTATTTTTATTCATCAATTATGAGTTATTTAGTTTTTACGGAGCAAACTCTATTCATTTAACCGTTTCGACTTATTTAAAACCGTCTATGTTTTTATATATCGTATGCGAAATTATCATACTTTACGTGCTATCTATTACAATCGTACAGCGACGTGGTTTCTTATATAAAGCTTTACGATTTATCGGGAATTACACGTATGGTGCTTATTTAGCTCACTTTTTCTTCTTGCAACTATGTACAAAGTTTCTTTCTTTATTCACACTGCAAGAAAACACAATATTATATAGCTTATTATTATTTACAATAACAGCCACAATCTCGATTTCAACAATGGTCATATGCAGTACACTACCATTTCATACATGGATTACAGGACCTTCTCCTACAACAAATATGAAATGGGCTAAGATTGCACTTCGGAAAAATCACGAAAAGGTATTCAAACCATATCTTTGATATAATAGAATTCCATAAAAGAAAAGAAAGTAGGACACACCTATGATTAATCAAATTGGACAAATTATGCTATATGTAAATAATCAAGATGAAGCAGTACAATTTTGGACTGAGACAGTAGGATTCCAAATTATTGCGGAAGAAAATAACGGACAAGGTTTTCGCTGGATTGAAATTGCGCCGTCAAAAGAAGCAGGCACAAGCATCGTCCTTCACGATAAAGAGTTAATTGCAAAAATGCAACCTGAATTAAACTTACATACACCTTCACTTATGTTCTTCTCTAACAACTTAGATCAACTGTATAAAGATCTTTCTGAGAAAAATGTTACTGTTGGACAAGTTGTAGATTTACCTACTGGCAGAGCTTTTAACTTCGCTGATAACGAAAACAATTACTTTGCGGTAATGGAACGCAAATAATAGGCCAAAAAATGGTTCTCCTTTCATACATATACATTGAAAGGAGAACCATTTTATATTTTCTCTATAGTTTTACGCTTCTTTCTTCTATATAAAGCAATTAGAAATGCACCTACAATGATAGCACCTGCTCCTATCATTCGTTTATCTACTCCAACAACTTCCTTAATCTTTTCTTTTTCCTTTTCGTCATATGGAACACGGTGTCCTCGAACGAGTAACCTATGCGTGTTTACACCATATGGCGTACATGTAATTAGTGTCACATAATCCTGACTTTCAGCTACTGTTAAATCATCCGTTTCTTCTGGGAGCACTACTTTAATTTGATCTACTTTATATGCTAATACTTTATCTAAAGAATGAATATAAAAAACATCCGCCTCTTTTAATTTATCCAAATCTGTAAATAATACAGCAGATGGCAACCCCCTATGTCCAGTCAAAATAGAATGTGTTCCTTCTCCGCCAACTGGCAAAGAGGAATTCTCTATATGACCTACCCCTCTACTTAAAACATCCTCAGACGTTCCATGATATATAGGAAGCTTCACATTAATTTTAGGAATTTCTACATAGCCCATTACTTCTCCTACATTCAACATATCTACGTAAGAACTGGAATTTCCACTCTTATCGGAACGAAATGGATCTGTAACGGTCTGTCTCTCCTGTTGTAGTTTCTCATTGTACTCTTTCGCTTCTTTTTCTTTACGTTTAATCTCTTCCCTTTGCAGCTCTTTCACCTTTTTGTCATATGTACTTACTTCAGAATAATGCGCTCTTGTCGCTAACCAATTACTCACCGTCGGGTATAAAAAAATACTAAGTCCTACTAAAAAGATGCATCCAAAAATAATATTACGTTTCATAATATACCCCTTTATTATGCATATGTAGTTCCATTTATCCCGCTATTTACCGGGCAGTAAATAACGAAAAGAGGAAGATGTTCTTTCTCCCTCTTTTCTCCCTATACTCGTACGCTTATTAAGCTTTTCTTCTTAAGAACATAAACGCTGCGCCCATTAATACAAGGCCAACTACTGTGAAGAGGATTGTCCCAATTCCACCTGTTGCAGGAAGGATCCAGCCACTCTTATTATTTTCTACAGTTAATTTCACCGTTTGGTTATCCTTATCAATCTTAACTTTAATTGGCTCTCTTAATTTTTGATAAGATTTCACTTCACCTTTATCAGTATACTTCGGTGCTTCAATTTCAACGATTTCGTATTCACCGTAAGGGATGTTGTCCCAATTAATAATCCCATCTTTATCAGATACGCCGACAACGTCAACACCTTTTACTTTTACAACTTTACCATCTTTTCGTAATTCAAATTTCGCACCTTCTAAAGCATCTTTAGTTGCACCGTCAATTTTTTTCAATGAAATTTTGCCATCAGTTACGATAACTTTTACAGGAGGTGTTGTTGTTTCATCGTCTGGTGGTGTTACTTTATCACCAGTTTCATAATCGATTTTTGCTATATTTTCTATTACTGTTCCACCGTTAATATCTCCATTTACTTTCGCCTTGATTTGCAAATGTAGTTCTTTTTTATCTTTTAACGCTGCAAAATTCTCTACAGTCACTGTCACTAATTGACCTGCAGCAGTCTTTTCACCTAACGTTACTTTTACAACATCAGAAGATACTTTTTCACCATCAATTGTAACAACTGGTGTACCGATAATTGTTAATCTTGGATCCACGTTATCTGTTATTACGTATTTCTTGTACAGATGAATATCACCTGGTAGTTTCGTTTTAATGTCGTATGTGAATTCTTCATCTACGTTAATTGGTAAACCATTTAAATTACCGTTAATCTTCTTATCAATTGTCGGTTTTTTATAGTTTATAATTTTATCTAGTTTTACAATTTCCCCATAGCCTGCTTGACCGTCTTTAGGGAATGCACCTGATTTTTCAACTTTAAATTCATATTTTTTAGGATCTAAAACATACCCTTCTAGTGCTTTTGACTCTTTGAAATAATATTCTCCATACAATAAACCGTCAACGCGGATTTTACCATCCTTATCTGTCTTTAGATCCTTTAATTCTTTTCCTGCTTTATCTACTACTACTTTATCAGTCCCTTTATGATATAGTGTGAACTCTACATCTTTTAATGGTTTTCCTGCATCGTCTACTTTCGTTAATTCTACTGCTCCACGCTTGATTTCATTTTTTGGATAAATATGAACGTCGTAGTTTAATTTTTTACCTTCTTTATCAGTCATTGGGATATCAATTGTATATGGCTCTGTATTTATATTTACGTTATCTGGACCGCTAACTTCTTTCACTAAGTAACGACCGATTGGAAGGTCCTTAAAAGTTACTGTACCATCTTCACCTGTTACGTCGCTAATAGGTGTTGCATTGTCAACTTTCTCAACAGCTTCTTTTACAATTTCTCCATTTCTTTCAATCACTTTAAAAGTTGCAACTTTTACAACTTCATACTTTACTCCTTTTATCGGTGTTGCCCCTTCAGGAACTTTCTGACCAGGTTCACCAGTTCCTGCTTCACCTTGTTGTCCATCTTTTTCATGCGCATATTTATGAATTGTTAAAGACCCTTTTGTCGGAACCTCATTTGCAGCAAATGCACTTGGCAGCGTTGAAAGCATTAATATAAATGCTAAAACCATACTAAATACCTTTTTCATACTCGTATTGCCCCCTTTATATTTTATAAATTACTGTCCCCTTTTCGGAAATAGAGAAATAGCGTTAACACAATGAGTAATGTGCTAAATAAGTAAATGAGATTTGTTCCAAACCCTCCTGTATTCGGAATGACCCATTCACTCTTGTTGTTCTCTACTTTCAACTTTTGCAAAGGTGATGTAAGTTCTACATGAATTGATTCCTTCAAGATCATGTAACCTGTCGGTGCTTTTATTTCTTTAATTTCATATTTACCGAATACTAGCGGTTCAGAAATTGCTTTTCCACTTTCATCGGTTACTAATTTTCCGACTACATTTCCATCTTTATCGATAATTTGAAACTCTGCATTTTTCAGTTTCAACGTATGATCCTTTGCATCTACTTTTTCAATTTCAATTTTCCCTGACGGAGGAGGTTCCACTGCTATTTCTACTGATGGTTTTTGTGGAGAAATATTATCTCCTTTTACCGTACCTACGTTCAGTATTTTTTTATCTTCATAACCATCTTTTATCTTCACTTGAAATACGATTGTATGCCATTCGGTATCTTGAATGTCTCCAAGTTTCCCTATTACTTTTCCAGCCTTATAATGACCACTGTCAGTATCTTCGGCATCCGTTACTATATTGCCATCCACCCGAATTGATCCTGGTACATATTCCACACCTTCTGGCAATTGGTCTTCTACTAAAGAATTTCTTATGATGCTATCTTTGACTGTATTACGAACCTTAATCGTATATTCAATCGTATCTTTTACTTCATACTTCTTACCTTGTGGTAAGTTCTTTACTTCTTTCACTGATTCCACTTTCGGATTCTTATAATCTACTTTTACTAGTTTTTCAGGTTCCTGCGGTGTAATGTTCTCTCCTGTTACCTTCGCTTTATTTACTATTTCTTTCCCTGCTTGATTCGTTTTCACTTTCACATGGAACACTACTGTATGCCACTCTGTATCTCGAATATCTCCAAACTTCCCGGTTATTTTTCCAGTCTTATAATGGCCACTATCCCCATCTTCAGCATCTGTGACAACCTTCCCATCTATTCGAATCGTCCCTGGCACATATTCCACACCTTCTGGTAATGGATCCTCAATAATAGCATTGTTTATCACACTACTCGCTACGTTATTACGCATTTTCACTGTATATTCAATCGTATCTCCGACTTCATATATGCTCTTACCTTGCTGTAAGTTCTTTGCTTCTTTTACCGTTTCTAGCTTTGGATCTTTCGGTTCTATTACAATAGATTTCTCTGGTTCTTGCGGTGTAATATTCTCACCTGTTATTTTTCCTATGTTACGAATCGTCTTATCTAACTGATCCGATTTTACTTTCGCTTGGAAGGTGACCGTATGCCATCCTGTATCTGTAATATCACCTAAATTCCCAATCACTTTACCTATCGTAAAGTGGCCGCTATCTTGATCTACAGCGTCCGTTACCGCTTTTCCATCTACTTTAATGGTCCCTGGTACATAATCTACCCCGTTTGGTAATGAATCTTCTATTACAACCTTTTTCGCAATGCTATTCTCAATTTTGTTACGCATTTTAACTGTGTATTCAATTGTATCTCCGACCTCGTACCTACTCTTACCTTGTACATTTTTCACTTCTTTAACCGACTCTATTTCAGGGTTTCTTGCAATAACCTCGTTTACAACTTCATTGGAATTTGTATATTCCTTTGAGCCCTTCAACAAGTTGCCATAATCTATTCTTGCCTTATTCGTAACTTGCTTTCCAATATAACTTGGTAAAGCCCTTACTTTAAATTGAACTGTAATTCCATTTGGATCCTCTTCTGTATTTTGTACATCGCCTAATTTAACAGTGACTTTTTTGTCTTTATAAAAGCCTGCATCATTATCTTCTGCATCTGTTATAGCTTTTTCGGTTCCATCAGCTTTTAGTTTTATGGAGCCCGGTACATATTCTGTTCCATCTGGAATCATGTCAGTGAACATTGCTTCACCAGCAACATCTCCGCCGTGGTTTTTAACGTTCACTGTATACGTCAACTCATCTCCCGCATACACTTTTCCTTCTGGACTTACAGCTTTTGTTGCCGTAACACAAGGTTCTGTTCCTAGGAAAATATCATCTAGGAAATTTCCTACTGATAGGACATTTCCGTATGTTTTGACAGCCTCAAAACCAAATCGAGTTAACGTTTGACCTGCTGGAACTGTATAAGTCCCGCTATAGCGACCCCACGCTTTATTATCATCTTCCATCGTTTGAATAGTAGGTAAGGAAGTAATATTCGCACTTGCTGATCCGATACGAACTCGCATCGTATCTTTCCCATCTCTTCCCCTATGAGCTAATCTCCAATAAATCGTTTGCCCTGGAGTCGTTTTCACATCTTGATATAACATTCCAGGTTCCCTTGCATTTAGTTCGGCAAATTGCTCTCCTTCTGCTGGAAGTGGTGAAGGCAATGGTATTCTATCTCTCGTTCTCCAAATTTCGATTACTTTATAGCGATCTGTCGTTCTCCAGCCCTCTACATTATCTTGATCAATAAAGAAGTCTTTCGTTATCCTTGGCTTTTCAAATCCACCATTTTTAAGTACAACTCTATTTTGCTTAGCACATGTATTATCTACCAAACTTGCTGGTCTCATATCTTTTATCCAAGAAAATGTTCCAAGTTTCTCCTCTTGAACCTCTGCAGGAATATTTTTTGCTACATTTTTTCCATACGGCGGACCTGGGTCAAAATCTTTCACAGTTTCCGGATTCGGTAGCTCTATTGCAGAATCTATCTTCGTATCTTTCGATTGTTCTGCTGTAGAATCTACCACCTTATCTTTCGGTTGTTCTACCGTAGAATCTACTCCTTTATCTTTCGGTATAGATTCTATCTCTGCGTGCATCGTTATGTTGCCAATTAAACTGATAGGTATATCCGCGAACACTAATAAAAGCATTAACAATACTAAAAAGGGTTTTTGTCTTCTTAGCTTCTTTTTTCGCCTCCATATGTTCATATACGATATCCCACTCCTCCCCAGACTTCTTGACTTGTTACTACGCCATGTGCATTGTACTTTCCATTTCAAAAAGGAAAATTAATTTACATCATTAAGAGTGAGAATTGGTAGCTTGCAAAGGAACGGTTCATCATTATACGTATAAGAAAATTTACTGAATGAGCATTCAGTAAAAAGTTCAAACAATCTAACATATAAACTATGTACGCCTTCTCTTCCTACCTTAAAAACATTTGAATACCTTTCCTTCCATGTAAAACAATGCCAATATTTAATTTGTACGTTCATTATATTTATTTCCAAAAAACATTTCCATAATATTCTAACAATTGGCATACTCCAATTTTAGAATATTCAAACTTTTACAAATGCAAATATACAATAAAATGTATAATAAAAATAAGCTATCCGAAAAAATCGGATAGCTTATTTCATTTTAAGAAACTTGTTCTACATTCGTTTCTCTATGCTGTATATGGCTCGTGATCCAAGCAATTCCGCCAGCAACAACGAGATAGCATAACAATATTAAAATTTGCATTTGTAATTGCGACCAATCTCCTAAAGAAATCACATCTTGCAATCCTCTAAGAGAATGGGACATTGGGAGAAATTGTCCAATCTTGCTAAGAACAGCTATATTTAATTCTCCTGGGAAAGTCCCACCGCTCGTCGCTAATTGCAAGACGAGAAGCGTTACCGCTAAAAACTTTCCAACAAGACCAAACACCGTTACTAACATAAGAATAAACGTCATGAACGTAAAGGAAATAACGATACTTGATAAAACAAAGAGTGGCACACTTGCAACTTCTAACTTCATAACTCCTAGCACAACTACATCCACAAGTAATGCTTGAATAAGTCCAATTACATATACCAATCCTAATTTATTAATAAAATGTACCGTTCCGCTTACTTTCATATTTTGTCTACGGCCAAGCGGTAAAATATTTGATGCCATAATTCCGCCAACATAAAATGCAAGCGATAAGAAATATGGTGCAATACCTGAACCGTAATTAGGCACGTCAGAAACTGTTGACTTCACTAATTGAACCGGCTCTGAGAACATCGTATTGCGTGCATCATCATTGCGAACATCCGCTATCTTCTCTGCGCCCTCTCCTAATTTCGTAGAAAGTTCTTTCGCACCATCATCAAGTTTAACAAGTCCGTTCGTTAACTGATCAGCACCATGATTCAGCTCTGTTCCGCCACTCGCAAGTTGATTTACACCTTCTTGTAATGATGTAAATCCAGCTCCCCATTTCGTAAATCCACTAGCTAAATTTGTAGCACCATCTGCTATCTTTTTCGTTCCAGCAGTAGCTTCATTTAACTTAACTCCGAATGTATTCATACCTTCTTCAACCTTATGCTGACCATCTGCAAGCTTCTGAGCACCTTGTGTCAATTGTTGCTGGCTATTACTTAAAGTGTTTGTTGCTTGAGCTAATCCATTAGAAGTAGCAACAATCTTTTGAAAAGCAGGATCTTGCTGCACTTCTGGATGACTTTTCACGTACTCTTCTAATTGTTGTTTTACACTATTTGCTGCATTCTCCGCTTTCACTTGCCCTTCAGCAAGTTTCTCACTTCCGTTCACCCATTCATTTGTACCAGCACTTAATTCACTAACCCCTGATTGTAAGGTTTTTTCACCTTGCGTCAATAACTCCATACCGCTATGAAGTGAGGTTGCTCCTTGACTTAGCTCATTTGCTCCGTCAGTTAAGGCAGATTGGCTAGAAGCAAGTTTGTCACTTCCCTCTTTCACTTTTGATGTCCCGTCACTTAAACGATGAATACCATCTGCGAGCTGATTTGCCCCATCTTTCGCATCTGTCGTTCCTTCATGTAACTTCCCAGCACCATTACTTGCATCATTCAACCCTTGTGCTAAGTCTTGAAACTTTGAAAAGACACCTTCTGTATAAGATTTCGTAATACTATTTGAAATTTTTGTTTTCATATTTTCAACAGCTGTCGTTCCAATTTGCGCTGCTACAAAGTTTTTACCCGGATTTACTTTGTACTGCAATTGTGCTGGTTCTGGTTTCTCATCCATAAGTGTACTTACCTTTTTAGAGAAATCGGCCGGAATCGTAACAACCATATAGTACTTATCTTCTTTTAGCCCTTCATCAGCATTTTTTTCTGATACGAAATGAAAAGCCAGTTCCTTATTCTCTTTTAAATTTTTTACAAAATCGTCTCCTGCATGAATTGTTTTCTCATCCATTGCAGCACCCTTATCTAAATTTACAATCGCAACAGGTAATTTATCTAATCGTCCGTACGGATCCCAATATCCAGCTAAAAAGAACCCTGAATAAATTAAAGGAACGATTAATAAAAAAATTAAAGCGATACGTCCATGTTTATGGTGCCACATCGCTTTCCAATCTTTAAATATAAGTTGAATTCCCTTCATGAAACATACTCCTTCTCCTAATTTAACACCATTAGAATGGTTTAACAGATTTACTATACACGTCCATTTTCATACTGTATAATACATCTTTAATTATCAATCCATTCCTTTTGGTCTATAGAAAGGAGAGTCAAAATGGAACTTCTTCAACTAAAATACTTTCAAACAGTTGCACGATTAGAACATATGACAAAAGCCGCTGAAGAATTGCATATCGCACAGCCTTCGCTCAGCAAAACAATTGCTAGACTAGAAAAAGACTTAGGCGTCCCGTTATTTGATCGCCAAGGTCGACAAATTACATTAAACTCTTTCGGGAAAGTATTCTTAAAACGAGTAGAGCGCATTTTTCATGAATTAAGTGAAGGCGAACGAGAAATTAAAGATTTAGCTGACTTACAACAAAGCTCTATTACGCTGGCCGTTTCTATTCCAAGAATATTACCAGAACTACTCGGTTCTTTTTTACTAGAACATCCTAATGTTCGATTCCAACAGTTTCTCGCATCTACTCCTTCTATGAAACGACAACTAGATAATATAGAAATTGACTTTTGCATTTCTTCTGTGCCAATTGAAGGCGAGGAGATTATTTGGGAACCACTTATTACAGAAGAAATTTTCTTAGTCGTCCCTTCAGGCCACCGTTTATCAGAACGTGAAAGTGTATATCTACATGAAGTAAAGGACGAACCGTTTATTAGTATGAATACTGGTTATGGATTTCGGCACTTAACAGATGAATTTTGTAAGGAAGCTGGCTTCACTCCACATATCGCTTTTGAAGTAGATGAACCAACTGTGATTAGCGACCTTATTAAGCAAGGCCTCGGCATCGCCTTTGTCCCAAGTTTAACTTTATTAAAAAACTCTACTTTAGCATTAAATAAGTTACGTATTATTGAACCCGTTTGTAAGCGAACGATTGGCTTAAGCTGGTCAAAAAAACGTTACTTATCGAAAACCGCTCAGCAATTCCGTGAATTCGTGATTCATTACTTCTCCAATATTAGGACGTAAAATGATATCCAAAAATAAAAGGTGCCATCCCCATAGGGTGGCACCTTTTATTTTTCACTCTTCTCTAATTCTATTTCAGCTAAAAGCGGCAAAACATTATCAAAAATATGCGTATTGTTATTTTCGCCTGTTACGTATCCACCGTAATATCTACTAAATACATTGTCATTTCGAAATGTGGCCATATGATCATATAATTCCTTTGCAAACTTTGTATCACCTGTTTGTAGTACGTACAAAATCGTTAATCCGTAAGCGGCTGGAGATTCATAATTCACAGTTTGCTTTCCCGTTTCTAAATTGTAACGACCGTATAGCTTTCCATCCTCCTGGAATTTCTTCTTTATAAATTCCAAATATGCATCTGATGAAAGCCCGCCTAAACTACGATGATATGCAACGTATGATTGGTCAATAAGATTCACTTCTTTGTCGTACGTAAATGTACCATCTGCTTTATACTCTTTCGGGAATGCCCATCCACGCCTTGGATAATCTGCTAAAAATTGAACGACTTTCTGATATTGCTCAGCAGAAACTTTGCCATACTTTTTCATATAGGAGAATGCGCGCGGATTTATATATGACGTTGTTGCAAAATCATTTTGTTTCCTTGCATCTGCATCATAATAATCAACATAATAATTACCTTTCTTATTATAACGAATTACAGCATCACTCAATTGATCTGCCAAGTTTTTATAACGCTCTTCCTTGTACATTTCATAAGCGCGATATAACTGTTCTATAATACGAAGATCATCGATAAGTGCATTTGTAGCTGACTGCATTTCTCCCTTTTCAGAGATTTTCCATAAAACAATTTGGTTCTTATGTACAAAGTTATTTTGAATAACCTTAACTTGTTCATCAAATAACGCTTGATCGTCTTTATCCAATGTATATTGTAGCCATAGTCCTGCTGATTCCGATAAAGCTTCACGGCCTTTCGCTTCACCGGTACCTGCTTTTGTATCTTCTAAACGATATGTAGCAAGCGTTCCATTTTCATTCACCATATGTCTTAAAATAAAATGTTCCGTACGGTTTCCTTGCAGAGCTGACCAAAATACAATTCCACCTAAAGCGATTAAAAGAATAACTCCGATCACTATATATATACGTTTCCGCAAACTTTTCACCTGGTTTGAAATTCTTATAAAAATCTATAAATTGTTGGCGAACCAAGTCAAATGCCAACTACCGAAAAGGAATCTCACCTTTTTCCTGTCCGTAAGGGTTGTGACCTTTTCATCCACCTATTGTGAAAGAATGACGGCAGGTTCCTGTTAGGAACGATCTGTCCTTGCATACTACCATTCATCCAAGTCAGTAGTATGCAAGAGGTTATAAGAAATAAACCAGTACCCCCCTTCTCATTTAAATTTTAAATACGAATTGTTGATTGTTCATATAAACAATTTTGTGAAGAATGCTCCACAATTTCCAATTATGATATTCTTTCCACGTTTGAATTGTTTGTAACCATTTTTTATATACTTTTTGCGTATTCTTTTTACTTTCTTCCATGGAAGCAACAAGAATACGCAGTTTTGTTGTAATTTGGTTTTTTAATAATAATATAATTTCTTGTGGTAATTGTTCTTGCAATTCTAATCCACGTCTTGCGATCGTGAATGCGGCTGCTTCATGAACGCTAATACCGAAATTTTTACTATATTTTAATTTTCCGATCACACTTGTATAAGCGGGGTTTACTGTTTTAACAGAAAATCCGTTACGAAGAGCCATACGAATTAAACTGTTCAA
>NZ_JAQFPJ010000011.1:0-146622 GCF_027712065.1 Bacillus cereus group sp. BcHK124 | reverse complement strand
CCTTGGGGACCTGTCGCTCCGGTTGCCCCTGTAGCTCCCGTTGGACCTTGAATTCCTTGCGGGCCTTGAATTCCTTGGGGGCCTTGAATTCCTTGGGGACCTGTCGCTCCGGTTGCCCCTGTAGCTCCCGTTGGACCTTGAATTCCTTGCGGGCCTTGAATTCCTTGTGGGCCTTGAATTCCTTGGAGACCTGTCGCTCCGGTTGCTCCTGTAGCTCCCGTTGGACCTTGAATTCCTTGCGGGCCTTGAATTCCTTGTGGGCCTTGTGGGCCGGTCGGACCTATGTCACCTTGCGGACCTTGGATTCCCTGTGGACCTTGTGCTCCTGTGGCCCCCGTCGCTCCTTGGATTCCTTGAGGGCCTTGTGGACCTTGAATTCCTTGTGAGCCAGTTGGACCTATGTCGCCTTGTGGGCCTTGAATTCCTTGGGGACCTTGTGCTCCTGTAGCCCCCGTTACTCCTTGGATTCCTTGGGGACCTTGAATACCCTGTGGACCGGTTGGACCTATCTCTCCTTGAACACCTTGGATTCCTTGCGGTCCCTGTAAACCCGTCACTCCGGTTGCTCCCGTTGCTCCTGTCGCTCCTGTCACTCCAGTTGAGCCTGTCGCCCCGGTATCTCCTGTTACTCCTGTCGCTCCGGTTGCTCCTGTCGGGCCAGGTGGTCCACCAGATGGACCTGTTACTCCCGCCGGACCTGATGGCCCCGTTGGGCCGGTCGGTCCGGCTGGTCCTCCAGATGGGCCTGTTATCCCTGTTGGACCGGTTACTCCTGTTGGGCCTGTAGTGCCTTCCCCTGTCGCTCCGGTTGCTCCCGTATCTCCTGTTGCCCCCGTCGGACCTTGTATTCCTTGAATTCCTTGTGGACCTTGCACTCCTTGTGCGCCCGTCGCTCCTTGAATTCCTTGCACTCCTTGCACTCCTTGGGGCCCCATTGGACCGGTTGGACCTATCTCTCCTTGTACTCCTTGCACTCCTTGTGGGCCCTCTGGACCGGTTGCTCCTATTTCCCCTTGTATCCCTTGAATTCCAGTTGCTCCTTGTGCTCCAGTTGCTCCCGTTATCCCTTGCACTCCTTGGATTCCCTGAATTCCTTGTGGACCTTGTGAGCCTGTTGCTCCTTGCACTCCTTGAATGCCTTGTATCCCCTGAGGACCCTCTGGACCCGTTGCTCCAACTGGCCCTTGAACACCTTGTATTCCTTGCGGACCCTGAAGTCCCTCTGGGCCTTCTGGACCGGTTGGACCTAGCTCTCCTTGTATCCCTTGAATTCCAGTTGGACCTTGTGGCCCAGTCGGACCTACGTCACCTTGCGGACCTTGGATTCCCTGTGGACCTTGTGCTCCTGTTCCCCCTGTCGCTCCTTGGATTCCTTGAGAACCTTGTGGGCCTTGAATTCCTTGTGGGCCGGTTGGACCTATGTCGCCTTGTGGGCCTTGAACCCCTTGCGGACCTTGATCTCCTGTGGCCCCCGTTACTCCTTGAATTCCTTGCGGACCTTGAACACCTTGGGGACCCGTCGGACCTATCTCTCCTTGCACTCCTTGGATTCCTTGCGGACCTTGTAAACCCGTCACTCCGGTTGCTCCCGTTTCTCCCGTCGCTCCTGTCACTCCAGTTGAGCCTGTTGCCCCAGTATCTCCTGTTACTCCTGTCGCCCCGGTTGCTCCTGTTGGGCCAGGTGGTCCACCAGATGGACCTGTTACTCCCGCCGGACCTGATGGCCCCGTTGGGCCGGTCGGTCCGGCTGGTCCTCCAGATGGGCCTGTTATCCCTGTTGGACCGGTTACTCCTGTTGGGCCTGTAGTGCCTTCCCCTGTCGCTCCGGTTGCTCCCGTATCTCCTGTTGCCCCCGTCGGACCTTGTATTCCTTGTATTCCTTGTGGACCTTGCACTCCTTGTGCGCCCGTCGCTCCTTGAATTCCTTGTACTCCTTGCACTCCTTGCGGCCCCATCGGACCGGTTGGACCAATCCCCCCTTGAGCACCTTGCACTCCTTGCGGCCCCTCTGGACCTGTTGCTCCTATTTCCCCTTGTATCCCTTGAATTCCAGTTGCTCCTTGTACTCCAGTTGCTCCCGTTATCCCCTGCACACCTTGTATTCCCTGAATTCCTTGTGGACCTTGTGGGCCTGTTGCTCCTACAGGTCCTTGAATGCCTTGTATCCCCTGAGGACCCTCTGGACCCGTCGCTCCAACTGGCCCTGGCACACCTTGTATTCCTTGCGGGCCCTGAAGTCCCTCTGGGCCTTCTGGACCTGTTGGTCCTATATCACCCATCGGACCTTGTAGCCCTTGAACTCCCTGTGGGCCTGTTGCTCCTGATGGCCCTGGTACTCCTTGTATTCCTTGTGGACCTTGATGTCCTGTTGCCCCTGTTGCCCCTTGTGGCCCTATAGCCCCCTGTATACCTTGTGGGCCTTGATCCCCTGTTGCTCCCGTTGCTCCTTGAATACCCTGAACTCCTTGTATTCCCTGTTCACCGGTTACTCCCGTCGGACCAGGAATCCCTTGAATACCCTGCGGACCTTCTGGACCGGTTGGCCCAATTGGCCCTTGAATCCCTTGTATTCCTTGCAAGCCCTGTGCTCCCGTGCTTCCAGTCGGACCTGTACTTCCCGTCGCTCCTGTTACCCCCGTACTTCCTGTAGCCCCAGTATTTCCCGTTGCTCCTGTTGCTCCTGTACTTCCACTCGGTCCACCGCCCGGACCTGTCGCACCAGTTGGCCCCGTCGGACCAGGAGGTCCTCCTGACGGGCCAGTGATCCCTGTCGGACCTGTTACTCCTGTCGGACCTGTTATCCCCTGACCAGTCGCTCCGGTTGCCCCTGTATTTCCACTCGGTCCTTGTAGCCCTTGCATTCCTTGTGCCCCTTGTATTCCTTGTGGACCAGTTGCCCCAGGTAATCCTTGCACTCCTTGGATTCCTTGTGGTCCCTCTGGCCCGGTAGCTCCAATGGGCCCTTGTAATCCCTGTATACCTTGTATACCTTGTGCTCCTGTCGCTCCGGTTGGACCAGCTGGACCTTGCAATCCTTGCACTCCTTGAGGTCCTGTCGCTCCAGTTTCTCCCTGTGGTCCCCTTAATCCTTGTGGCCCCTGCTGTCCTTCTGGTCCCGTTGCACCTATTGACCCAACAGGTCCTTGAATTCCTTGTACTCCTTGAGGTCCTGTCGGGCCCAGCTCTCCCATTGGACCTTGTAATCCCCTTGGCCCTTGAGGTCCTGTCGGGCCTTGTGGACCAGTTGGACCAGTAATCCCAATACCAGTAAATCCCGTTGGAACAGGAGGAAAGGTAGGTCCAATAAGATTTGGTGAGATTCTGAAATTAGAGTTTAATGAATTTTGCTTATCGCGCTCTTTCATACTTTCACCACCTACACACCATCTTTTTTACATTACAAACCTCTTCTTAATATGTATTTACAAAAATAATCTCAAAGACTATTTTTATTTTAAATAATAAAAACTCCCTTAATTTCTTAAGGGAGTCCAGCAACTGAATCCATATTATCTGTATTAGGGACAGCTTGCGCTATACCCGATGCATTTACACTTTGCCCCATATTTGTTCCTGTTACAGTACCAGCAGGGGTGCCTCTTGTATATGTTGTCGTCACCGAATCACCCGGCTGTAAACAAAGCTTCGTTTCCGTCCCTATTACTGTAACAACGTCAATCCAAGTGCATCCCATTGAACCACTATAGGATTTCGAAGCAGTAAATGACGTATCACTCAAATTATCACCCGTAAATATATTCCCAGTGTTATTCACAATAACAAACTCTTTTATATGTGCTGGCATACTAACACTCTACCTTTCCTTTATTAACCCAATGTACGTGTACTCGTTGATAATGGTGGAAGAAATACTGATGTTCGAATCACCTCTGGTGGCTGCCTTTTTCCATTTAAAAAAATAGCCGCACTTGATCCTCCAGCACCCGCATAAGCTTTCGATACAGCAAAAGGCGCGATATTATAACAGTCGCCAACATTAACGGCTCCTGTATTGTTAATAATTTTTACTTTACGCATATTAATCCCCATTTACCTATCCCCCTTTTGTACACTGTATGCAAAAGAAAAAAACTTGAAACAGACTCGTTTCAAGTTTTTTAAACTACTTATTTCGTTTCTCCTTCATATTGAAGCATGCCGCCTACCATGTTCACTGTTTTAAATCCTTGCTCATTTAAATAATGACATACATTTTCACTGCGCATTCCCGAACGACAAATAAAGATATATTCATTCTCTTTATCAAAGAAATCTACTTTATTTGGGATATCGCCCATTTTAATATGTACAGCTTCTGGAATTTTTCCTGCCGCTACTTCTTCATCTTCCCTTACGTCTACTAAAAATAACGTTTCTCCTTTTTCTAAACGCTCTTGCACTTCTTCTGTAGTAATTGTTTTAACTTCTGTCATATGTTGTTCCTCCTTATATAAAATAAAACCTTTATTTTCTTTTTTAACGAACATTCTCTATCAATTTTAGCACGCAAAAGAAAGAACGCAAAGAATCGAAAAACTATTTCTCAATTTTCTCGCAAAACTTATTCTTTACAAACATAACCCTTGCATTGTATCCTCAATATACTTGTTTTATGAAAGGAGCCAATGAAAATGACACTTTTCCTTTTCATTATGGGCATCATTTTCTTAATCGCTGCAATTATTGCACTTAGTATGAAAAATAATAGAAAGATAAAATCACCACAAGAAATGTCATTCTTATTTCTATTGCTTAGTATCGCATTCTTCGGTATAGCAATTGCCACATATATTTTTCGCCTACAAATCATGTAAAAAAAGGTGCCTACTACATACATTGCACCTTTTTCACATCATTTATTTTCTACACAAAACTAGACACTTTCCGATTTAAAAATTCATAAACTTTCTTTTCAAATAAATGAATATCAAATGCTCCCGCCATATGTCCATTTGTACTTTCTATCTCATACACTTCCGCATACTTCCCTTGTTTTTGCAACATGTCTACCATTTTATAATTATAACGTGACGGCTGAAGCAAATCTTGTTTACACGGAATCATAAGTACATTTGCTTCTATATTAGACAGTGCCTCTTCTAAAGACGAAAATCCATGCGCAATATCATGTAATAAAACTGCTTTCGCGGTATACATCCATGAATTTGCATCAACTAAAGCTATACTTCTATTTGTCACTTTATTAATTTCTTTCTCAAATGATGTTAATGCAGAAAATGTTTCATAAGGCTCTTTCTCTATACTATTACGAGGAAATGTCGTTTCGTAAAAATGCTCGTCAAACGCGTTCATAAACATCATTCTATTTGCTAAATGAAGCCCCTTCATTGGCTGCTCTTCTCCATATTTTCCGCCCTTCCAACTTGGATCCAGCTCGATAGCCTCAATTGCATTTTGCGCTACATTTACCGACGTAATAATTGGATTTTGCGGGTTCGTAATAACACCAATCATCCGCTCTACCATATGAGGATAATGAACAGCCCATTGCTGCGCAATCATCCCGCCAGCTGACGGTCCCATTACAGCATGTAGCCTTGCGATTCCCATATCTTTTATTAACTCATATTGCATACGAGCTACATCAAGAAATGTAAAAACTGGAAAGTCCATCGCATATTCATCTCCAGTTTTCGGATTAATCGATTTCGGTCCCGTTGTAATTACATACGGGCTCTTCACCTGCACATTACAAAGATTATCAGTACATATAACAAAGTATTTATTTGTATCAATTGCTTTTCCTGGTCCAATTAAACCGTCCCACCAGCCAGACTCCTCATCATGCGCTGTATATTTTCCTGCTGCGTGACTAGTTGCACTAAAATAATGACAAACCAAAATCGCATTTGACCTTTCTCTATTTAAAGTACCATAAGTCTCATACCCCATTTGAACAGGAATTGTCCTACCATTTTCAAATGTAAACTCCTTTAAAATAAATTTCTCCTTTTTTACAATTTGCACAGACTCGCCCTCTTCTCGTCATAGTATGTACTGCTTACTAAAGGATTTTTTCTATGCAAACCAATCTCCTCCTTCTTTTCATAAATAAATGAATAATATACAAAATTAGCCACAAAATAGCACTATATTACACAATTAAAGAGGGCATACATATGATTTGGAATTGGCTACGTAAGAAAAAAAAATCAAATACAACAGAGAAAAACGAAACAGATAACTCGGAGCAACACGCTAACAATCAAGAGGGTGATAACAAAAAACTGAATAGAAGTATGAAGCATAATAAAGATAACAATGGCGAGCAAAAAAAAGAGGGACATAAGGAGTCTTCTCAAGGTCCGCAACAACATACTAAGCAAAATGAATCCAATCAGAATCAACAACAACGCTCTAAGCAAGATCATTCGGATCAAGAGAAACAGCAACACTCTGAACAAGATGACCGTGATCAAAATAAACAACAACACGCTAAGCAAAACTCTAAACAAGACAACTCTGATCAAGGTAAACAGCAAAACTCTAAACAAGACAACTCTGACCAAGGTAAACAGCAAAACTCTAAAGGTAATAGTATTTATGATTTTACGAAACCAGAAAAAGACCGTATTCATTCTCTACAAGATTTAATAGAGAAACTCAAAAAGTCTAGTGATTTCGTTAATTATCACACATCTGACGATGAAACGATGCCTTATTGGATTTCTTACTATCGTCCTTCTCTTGATGGTGAGAAATTGCAAAAGTATTTAATGCCTACTCTTTTAGAACGACCTAATGCTTCACTAGAAGAGCTGAAAGAGCATATTCCGATGAGTGGCATTACAATTACGAACGATTTACAAAAAATTGAGGACATGGTGTTAAAGGGGCATGCGATCGTTCAAGTAAATCAACAAGATCAAAAATGTATGCTCGCAAATATTGCAATTGATAATTATCGTGCACCAACTCCTCCTTTAAACGAATCGACTGTTATTGGTCCGCAAGAAGGTTTTGTAGAGGATATTGATACAAATATTAATTTAGTTCGAAAACGTCTTCCTGTTTTGGATTTACAAACAAAAGAGATGATTGTTGGTGAGTTTTCCAAAACAAAAGTTGTCATGATGTATTTAGACAACCTTGCTGAAAAAGATAATGTAGATTTTCTAGAAGAGTCTTTACGCGCTCTTGAATATGATCAAATTAATGATAGTGCTTATTTACAAGAATTAATGGGTGAAAAATCGATCTTTCCTCTCTATATCAATACAGAGCGTACTGATAGAGTTACAAAAGCACTAATCGATGGTAAAATCGCTATTTTTGTGGACGGTTCTCCAAGTGTTTTACTAACACCTGTATCCTATTTTGATTTTTTCATTTCACCAGAAGACTACAACGTCTCCTGGATGTACGCTACATTTTCAAGGATTTTAAGATTAATTGCCGTTCTATTTTCAATTTGCGCTACACCGTTATACGTTGCAGTTTTAAATTATCATTATGAACTTATTCCAAGTGATTTACTTGAAACTTTAATTTTATCAAGAGCACAAGTACCATTCCCACCTTTAATTGAAGCACTATTTTTAGAACTTGCAATCGATTTACTGAGAGAAGCTGGCGCGAGGTTACCGATGAAAGTTGGTCAAACGCTCGGTATTGTAGGCGGTATCGTAATCGGGCAAGCATCTGTACAAGCTGGTTTAACGAGTAACATTTTATTAATTATCGTTGCTTTATCAGCACTCGCTTCCTTTATTACACCTATTTATAAAATGGGTAATGCGGTTCGATTACTACGTTTCCCGTTTCTCATATTTGCAGAAATAGGTGGTCTCTTCGGGATTTCTCTTGGATTTATCTTTTTATTTACCCATCTATTTAGACTTACTTCTTTACGCAAGCCGTACGCTTTGTTCTATCCAACAAGACAACAATCTGTTAAAGATTCTTGGATTCGTTTCCCTTTAACAATGATTGATACACGTGATGTACAAGCAAGACCACAACATGTAAAAAAAGCAGCAAAAGGCATTTCAACAAAACATAGATCAGACTTTGATGATTAAGAAATGAGGTGCATTCGATGAGTAAAGTTCAAGAAAAATATCAAATATCTCCTATCTTCGTTTTCTTCTTAATTCACGGTGCACAGTTCGGTGCTGGTGTTCTCGGTTTCGCTCGAATCACCGCAAAGGCCGCTGGTTACGACGGATGGATGGGCGTTGTAATCACAGGGCTCTGTATCCATCTTCTTATATGGATGATGTATTTTTTATTAAAAGAAACAAATGGAAATTTAATTGATTTACAAAGGCAAACGTTTGGAAAGTGGATAGGGAATGTCTTTAATATCATCTTTGCAGCTTATTTTTTAAGCGTCAGTATTTCGGTTATTCGAACCTATGTTGAAATTATTCAAGTATGGATGTTTCCTACCGCTTCCACCTTTATGTTAACACTCTTTTTATGCTTAGTTAGCTATTACATTATCTCTTCTGGATTTCGTGTAATTACCGGTATTTGCGTCATCTCTGTTGGTGGTACATTAGGATATTTATTTCTAAGCTTATTCGTTTTGAAATATTCACATTGGGATAATTTACTCCCTATATTCACCCATTCTTTTTCAGACATTTTAAAATCCGCTCAACTGTCAATCTACAGTATGACCGGTTTTGAGATTTACCTCATGGTGTATCCATTTGTAAAAAAGCCTATGCAATCTCATAAATACGCTCAGCTCGGAGCACTATTTTCAAATCTTCTATATCTATTTAGCACCCTTTTAGCTTTTGCATTTTTTAGTGAAAAACAATTGTTAAAAACGATATGGCCTCAACTTTCTATGACTCAAGTCATTCAATTACCATTTATAGAAAGACTCGAATATATTGCAATTTCAGGCTATGCACTCGTTATTATTTCAAGTTTTATCCTCCCTTTATGGGCGTCAGTAAGAGCAACTCACGAAATATTCCGCGTAAAGCAAAGAGGTGTTTTAATCGCTTTTATCTTTATCACGCTCATTGTTTCGCAACTTTTAACAAACAGACACGATATTAATAACTTTATTAGTAATGCATCGAAGGTTAGTTTTTGGCTCATTTATGTATACATCCCAATTCTATTTATTATTGTGTGGGTGAAAAGAAAATGGAAAAAATCAAAAGCACAAGCAAATTAATACTGATTTCTTGTATAACATTCTTCAGTCTAACTGGGTGTTTACAAAAAAATATTATCGATGATGTACAGCTTATTCAAGGAACTGTATTTGACGTTGCAAAAGATAAAAAACTAAAAGTGACATTCGTTTGTCCCATTCAGAAAAAAGGAAATAAAGTTCAAGTTTTTGAAGGCACCGCAAATGCCGTAAAACAAGTAAAAGCTGAAACATCTTTAGAGTCTTCTCAACCATTTGCTAGTGGGCAAATGCGTGTCGCTTTATATACGATAAGACTTGCCAAAACAGGAATGTCTACTTCATTCGATACATTACTTCGAGATGTAAATATAGGGAACGCTTTATATGTTGGTTTATTAGAGGGGAATGGTACTGAACTTTTAAAAGGCAAATATTCGACTTCATACAACGTTGCAATTTATATAAAAAAGTTGTTAGAACATAATATGGAGACCGGTCCTTTACCAACAGATAATCTGCATGTAGGAGCATTCCGTTATTATCAAGAAGGGCAAGACTACTATATTCCCATTCTAAAGAAGCATGGTGATAAAATAAAAATCAACGGAATTGGTCTTTTTAAAAAGGATAAATATATCGGGAAAATCGCAGAAAAAGATATGTTCATCTTTAAAGGACTATTAGAGAAACATAAATTAGATTCACATGAATTCAAAACGGATTCCGCGTACGTAATGATTAATAATATTCGTTCTGTTCCAACTTACGATATAAAAATTAAAAACGGGAAGCCTTCTTTCTTCATTCACGTTCATCTTGATGCACGTATTCAAGAACTATCGAAGCAAATTAACTTAGAAAATAACAAGAACACAAAAAAAATTGAAAAAAACATCCAAAAACAATTAGATAAACAAGCTGCTAAATTAATTAAGCAGTTTAAATCTTTAGGCGTTGATCCTCTCGGGCTAGGAGCTAAATATAAGCAACATTATCGCCCATTCAAATTAGAAAAATGGAGACAGCTGTACAAAGATGTCCCTGTCACTGTAAAATACACCGTGAATATTACAAATTCTGGTGTAATTGAATGAGAAATGATTGAACTCCTCTCTCCAGCATGATACAACGGAAAGAGGAGTTTTTATTTTAGATAGAGAGAGAAGATATTTATGGGGGAGCTTATGTCTAAAAAATTAGTAAAGCCTATTTTAAATGGTATTTTATTTCTCGGCGTCTTTTTATTTGCTCATACATATTTAAAAAATGTTTCCTTCACACGTTATTTACTTGTCGTTATACCAATGTTACTCGTTGGTATATTTGGCATCGATCTTATTTTATCCATTTTAATTAAGAAAGAAGAATAACAGGCGAGCATCTTATTTTCTATAAGATGTTCTTTTCATTTCATAATCACCTTATGTTACAATGAGATTCGGCACTAAGCGAGAAAGGATGAAACAACATGACAAACGAAAAAGGTCTAGATAAAGGGTACGAACTTGTTGCGAAAATGCATGAAATATTCGGACATCCTGTGACAAATACTCCAACAAAATTAACAGAAGAACGCGCAAAAATCCGTGCGAGTTTTATGCAAGAAGAGCTAGAAGAATTTCTAGAAGCAACGACTGTTGAAGATCAATACGATGCACTGATTGACCTTATTTACTTTGCATTCGGCACGTTTGCCGAAATGGGCGTACGTCCTGATAAAGGATTCGAAATTGTAAATAATGCAAACATGGCAAAACTATTCCCTGATGGGAAACCAAGATTCCGCGAAGGCGACGGCAAAATTCTAAAACCTGAAGGCTGGCAAGCACCAGAGCCACAACTTCGTGCTGAAATCGAACGTCAACGTCAAGAAGCTGAAAAAAACTGCTAGGATTTCCTAGCAGTTTTTTATTATGTCTTTTTTTCTGCAATTCATTAATGACCCACGTGTCCCGCGTGCCCTGCTGCTCCACCAATGCTAGCTGCTCCTGCCGCTGCCCCTGCTCCTCCTGCCCCAATTCCACCTGTCCAAGGAGAAGATTGTTGTTGTTGATACTGTTGATATTGTTGATGTTGTTGGTGTTGTTGACCTTGATGACCATGTTGGCCATGATGACCGTGCTGACCTTGATGGTGATGCTGGCCATGGTGACCGTGCTGACCTTGATGGTGATGCTGGCCATGGTGACCGTGCTGACCTTGATGGTGATGATGACCATGGTGACCGTGTTGGTGGCCTTGATGTGTTTGATAAAGAACAGCTTGCGGATGAATGTGGTGTTGACCGTGGTGATGTACTTGTTGTTGGTGATGATGTACATGGTGGCCGTGTTGGCCTTGGTGATGACCATGATGACCGTGCTGACCTTGGTGATGGTGATGATCATGATGGCCGTGCTGACCTTGGTGATGGTGATGACCATGATGACCGTGCTGACCTTGGTGGTGATGATGACCATGATGACCGTGCTGACCTTGGTGATGGTGATGTACATGATGACCATGAACAGCTTGCGGATAACCACCTACTCCGCCTGCCACAACACCTACTCCCGGTACCGGAAATCCTGTTTGTACGCCTCCAACGAAAGATGGGAATGTAGTTGGTACCCCTACTGGAATTCCTGTCTGTACGCCAGCTACTGATGTTGGAAAGCCTCCTGTTACTGTAGGCATTCCAGCCCCTGATGTCGAAAAGCCCCCCATTAATGTAGGCATTCCAGTTTGCATACCAGCTACCGATGTCGGAAAACCTCCTGCTCCTCCGCCCATCCAGCTCGGAATACCACCGTATCCTTGTTGGCCAGCTCCTCCCATTAACATCATTTGTTCATAACTATCCGAACCACCTCCGAAAAAACCATGTGGTGCATTATTGTCCATCCCTTTCATTCCTTTCACCTCTTCTACTCAATTTAGCCTACCTTTTTTATCATATTTCCTATAGAAAAATAGGTGTTTGTCTGTATGGGAATTCCGCTCCTTTTTCTTCATTCATGGTAAAATTAATTAACTGAATATTTTTTCTAGGGGGTATTTCCATTGAAGAACGTAACAAAAGCTTCTATCGATGATTTAGATTCAATCGTACATATAGATATTGATGTAATCGGAAATGATAGTAGACGAAATTATATTAAGCACTCTATTGATGAGGGACGATGCGTCATCGTAAAAGAAGATAATTCTATTTCCGGTTTTCTAACATACGATACAAATTTCTTTGATTGTACTTTCCTCTCATTAATCATCGTTTCGCCAACAAAAAGAAGGCGAGGCTATGCAAGCTCGTTACTCTCATATATGTTAAGTCATTCTCCTACTCAAAAAATATTTTCTTCAACGAACGAATCAAATGAAAGTATGCAAAAAGTTTTTAATGCGAACGGTTTTATACGTAGTGGAATAGTTGAAAACTTAGATGAAGGGGATCCTGAAATTATTTTCTACACAAAAAAGCTCAGAGCATAAGCACTCTGAGCTTTTCTTTCATACATTAGTTTGCAACAACGTTAACAAGTTTTCCAGGAACTACAATTACTTTACGAACTGTTTTCCCTTCAATTTGGTCCTTAATTGCTTCAAGTGCAAGTTGTTCCATTTCTTCTTTTGATGCGTCTTTACTCATTGTTAGTTTTGCGCGAACTTTACCCATAACTTGAACAACGATTTCAACTTCATCTTCTACAAGTTTAGACTCATCAAATGTTGGCCAGCTTGCATATGTGATTGTTTCATTGTATCCAAGTTTGCTCCATAGCTCTTCCCCGATGTGAGGTGCAACTGGTGCAATCATTTTTACGAAACCTTCTACATATTCTTTCGGAAGTGTTTCAGCTTTATATGCATCGTTGATGAATACCATCATTTGAGAAATCGCTGTGTTGAAGCGAAGCTCTGCATAGTCTTCTGTTACTTTCTTCACTGTTTGGTGGTAAGCTTTTTCAAGCTCTTTATTTGGTGCATCAGTAATTTTCTCACTTAATTCACCGTTATCTTGAACGAATAGACGCCATACGCGGTCTAGGAAACGACGAGCTCCGTCAAGACCATTTTCAGACCAAGCGATTGAAGCATCTAATGGTCCCATGAACATTTCGTATAGACGAAGTGTATCTGCACCGTGGCTTGCTACGATATCATCAGGGTTTACAACGTTACCTTTTGATTTACTCATTTTCTCGTTGTTTTCACCTAGAATCATACCTTGGTTGAATAATTGTTGGAACGGCTCTTTCGTTGGAACTACACCGATATCGTATAATACTTTATGCCAGAAACGAGCATATAGTAAGTGAAGTACAGCGTGCTCTGCTCCGCCGATATAAATATCAACTGGAAGCCATTGTTTTACTTTTTCAGGATCTACAAGTGCTTCGCTATTGTTTGGATCGATGTAGCGTAGGTAGTACCAGCAGCTACCAGCCCATTGTGGCATTGTGTTCGTTTCACGACGACCTTTTTTACCAGTTTCAGGATCAACAACATTTACCCACTCGTCAATGTTAGCAAGTGGTGATTCACCTGTACCTGAAGGACGGATGTTGTCTGTTTTCGGAAGAACTAATGGTAATTCTTCTTCTTTTACAGCTGTCATTGTACCATCTTCCCAGTGAATAACTGGAATTGGCTCACCCCAGTAACGTTGACGGCTGAATAACCAGTCACGTAGACGGTATGTTACTTTTTGATTTCCTGCGCTCGTTACTTCAAGCCATTCAATCATTTTTGCGATTGCTTCTTCTTTATTTAAACCATCAAGGAATGCTGAATTTACGTGTGCACCATCACCTGTGTATGCTTCTTTCGTAATGTCTCCGCCTTTTACAACTTCCTTCATTGGAAGATTGAACGTTGATGCGAATTCATAGTCACGCTCATCATGAGCTGGAACTGCCATTACAGCACCTGTTCCGTAAGTTGCAAGAACGTAATCAGCGATCCAGATTGGTAATTTCTCACCATTTACTGGGTTAACTGCGTAAGCACCAGTGAATACGCCAGTTTTCTCTTTCGCAAGTTCTGTACGCTCTAAATCACTCTTCATTTTTACTGAATTAATGTAAGCTTCTACAGCTTCTTTTTGTTCAGCAGTTGTAATATCAGCAACAAGTGCATGTTCCGGAGCAAGTACACAGTAGCTTGCACCGAATAGTGTATCAGGACGCGTTGTGAAAACTGTGAACTTCTCGTCTGTACCATCGATATTGAAGTGTACTTCGGCACCTTCAGAACGACCGATCCAGTTACGTTGCATATCTTTTAAGCTTTCTGGCCAATCAAGCTCATCTAGATCTTCTAATAGACGATCTCCGTAAGCTGTAATTTTTAACATCCACTGTCTCATCGGACGACGCTCAACTGGATGTCCACCGCGCTCACTCTTACCGTCAATGATTTCTTCGTTTGCAAGTACTGTACCAAGTGCTGGGCACCAGTTTACAGGTACTTCATCAACGTAAGCTAAGCCTTTTTCAAATAGTTTTAGGAAGATCCATTGTGTCCACTTGTAGTAGTTTGGATCTGTTGTATTTACTTCACGGTCCCAATCGTAAGAGAAACCTAATGATTTAATTTGGTTACGGAATGTATTAATATTATGCTCTGTAAATTCAGCTGGGCTGTTTCCAGTATCAAGTGCATATTGCTCTGCTGGAAGACCGAATGCATCCCATCCCATTGGATGAAGAACGTTATATCCTTGCATACGCTTCATACGAGATAAAATATCTGTTGCTGTATAACCTTCTGGATGTCCTACGTGTAAGCCTGCACCTGATGGATATGGGAACATATCTAGTGCATAAAATTTTGGTTTTTCTGTCTCATCTGGCGTACGGAATGTTTTATTCTCTTCCCAGTACCCTTGCCACTTCTTCTCAATTTCTTGATGATTAAAGCTCATGAGATACCCTCCTTGAAATTCTATTTATTTTCACCGCCCAAAATACAAAAAACCTCTCATCCCTAGAAAGGGACGAGAGGTTATAGATTCCCGCGGTACCACCCTAAATTAATGTACAAATATACATTCGCTTAGATCCGTAACGTGGATTAACGGCAATTGCTACTATTAATTTCACAACTGCAACTCAAAGGCGAGTTCATAACGAAACGTGGATTGACTTGCACCGACCGTCAACTCTCTAAACCAGCTTCTATTACTACTACTCCTTCTCACTGTTATTACAAATATGAGTTAAGTGAACTACCCTTCGCTTAAAATCTCTTAAGAGCTTACTTAAAGCGGGGCTTCTCGATTAATCGTTACTCTTCATAACTAATGAATTGTCTTACGACAGCCGAGCTATCTCCCTTGTTCCAAAGGTTGTTTTATTTAAATATATTCTAAAACATGTGAACATGTTCCGTCAAACTAAACTGCAATTTTTTCTTCAACTGTTTCTTCTACTTTTACTCGTTTATCATAAATGCTCGTTGCGATAAGCGCTACTACAAGCATTACCATGATTGCTATAAACAATACTTCCATATTATATAAATCAACAATCGCTCCGCCAACGACCGGCCCGAACATTTTCCCTACAGTCGCCGCACTATTTACAACACCTTGATAAAAACCTAGCTTATCTTTTGGCGCAAGTATATTTGCAATCGTTGGCACTGCTGGCCATACGAATAACTCACCAATTGTTAATGTTACCATCGCAACGAGGAACATCGTAAATTGCTGCGCTTGACTTAAAATAATGAATGAAGCCGCAAAAATGATGATTCCGATTATAATTTGTTGTTTTAAAGAACGCTTCATCCAGCGAATTAGCATACTAACTAGCGGCTGCGCACAAACGATCATCGCTCCGTTTATCGTCCATAATAAACTATAGTGACGAAGGCTAATGTTTAATTCTTGCATATGTGTTGCAATCGCTCCTTGCCACTGTACGTATGTAACCCAGCATAAAGCATATGCTACACATACGATAAGAAGTGCTTTGAATCCAGGTGTAAGCGACCAACCTTTTTTCGTTTCCACTTCTTTTTGTACTCCTGGCTCTTTCTTGTCTTCCATACCACGGAATCCAATAAAAGCAATTAAGAAGAAAACAAAATATAAAATAAAGTTCGCTAAGAAAATATAATCAAAACGATACGATGCAACTAATCCACCACACGCTGTCCCAATCGCAATACCAACGTTTTGTCCAACATACATCGCATTAAATGCTCGTCTTCCGCCCTCTGGCCAAACCGTACCAACCATCGCATACATCGATGGGAAGACCATTCCAGAACCAAAACCGATTAACGCTAGCCACACAACGTATAAAGGCCAACCGTGGAAGAACACAAGACCTAAAATCGATACGAGTGTAATGACAATCCCTACTAAAGTTGATTTATAACCGCCCCATTTATCAAATAAAACACCGCCGAGCAAGTTTCCGATTACACCAGTAAGCGAGTTGATCATTAATACCATTCCGGCCACAGATAAAGATTTTCCTAGGTGATCATGCAAATAAATTGTATTAAAAGGCCATAAAAAAGAAGCACCCGTGACATTAATAATCATCCCAGCTACTAATAGCCATACTTTCCTTGGCATAGTCTCCCCTCCTATTCTATTTTTTCGTTCATCTATAACAGTAAAATTGTAGTCGTTTTTAAATAGGAAGGCAACTGATTAATAGTTGATGAAATTCAGATAATGGTTTGTCGGTAAATGAAATTATATTGATTGCTGTTTGAAAATATATCGACGATTTTGGAAATATATCAGCGATTATTAAAATATATCGACTTACCGACAAAAAACGACAACAGCAACAATATATAAAGAGGCTGCATGAAGTTCATGCAGCCTCTTTATACTATCCAACTTCCTTTTCTCGCTTTGCACGTTCTTTCGCACTCCATTTAAACACCTTATCTAGTAGCGAGTATATTCTCCCAGACTCTTTCGTTACTAACGGTCCTAACGATGCCAATATTAAAACATATAAAGCAGAGAACGGTTTAATCGCTGCCATTAAGCCACCGGCAATGCCGATATTCGCTACAATAATAGAAAATTCCCCGCGTGACACGAGTGTTAAACCTATATTCGTAGAAGCCTTATGGGATAACCCGGCTTTACGTCCTGCAATCATTCCAGCAGTAAAATTGCCGATTAGAGTAATGAAAACTGCTCCTAATGCCAACCAGACTGCTCCTCCAAGCGAAAACGGATCTATGCTTAAACCGAAGCTGAAAAAGAATATGGCTCCAAAGAAATCACGGAATGGGACGACGAGCTTCTCAATTCGATCGCTATGCTCTGTTTCAGAAAAGACGAGTCCTAACAATAACGCTCCAATTGCCTCAGCGACATGAATCGTTTCTGAAAATCCTGCTACGAAGAATAAAATAGCGAATATTATGATAATAAAAATTTCATTTGAGGAAATATCTAATATTTTATTTAAAAACGGCGTAGCTTTTCTAGCGATTACAAAGAATAGTAGCATATACCCTACTGCGATTAACACCGATGTAAGAGCACCTACAAATGATGTGGCACCACCGAGTACTAACCCTGAAACGACCGATAAATATACAGCTAAAAAAATATCATCAAACATGATGATTCCTAATATTAATTCAGTCTCTTTATTACCAGATCTTCTTAAATCAACAATTACTTTTGCAACAATTGCACTCGATGAAATTGTAATGATTCCAGCAATAATTAACGTCTCTAATAAGGGGAAGCCCATAACATATCCATAAAGCAAACCTAATATGAAATTAAGTGATATGTGGACAGTCCCCCCAAAAGCAATTGATTTTCCTGATTTAATTAATTTTTTTATTGAGAATTCTAAACCTAAATAGAATAGGAGGAATATGACGCCAACACGGCCGAGGAAGGAAATAACTTCTCCGCTTTCAATAAACCTTAAATCGATAAGTCCTAAATCGGGGGCATGAGGCCCCACTAACATACCGAGTATAATGAGAAACGGAATAATCGAGAACTTTAACTTCGCAGCGAGGATAGCTGCAAAAGCTACTAATACTAACGCAGTTCCAACTTCAAAGATTAAAGTATCCATCGATTATGAATCACCTCCTGATGAAAGCAATTCATTAATAATTCTTTTCACTTCATGTCTCGCGCCTGATAACACGAGCATATCGCCAGCTTCAATAATAGAGTCTGGACCTGGATTAAAGAATTTCTTCATATTCTTTTTTAAAATAGCAATAATCGTTACGTTATATGTTTTTCTGACATGTAAGCTACCAATTGTTTTTTGTACGACTGGTGCATGATTCTCCACCTTAAACCATTCAATTGATAATCCTTCAAAAGCCATCTCAATTGTGTCTAAAGCTTGCGGTCTATATACCATTCCGCCTAATATAGCTGCAATTTGTCTCGCTTCAGAATCACGAAGAGAAATGCTTGAAATACTTTCATCATGATTTGCATCAAAATGATACATTTCTCTTCGGCCATCATCATGAATAACGATAACCAGCTTTTCATTGCCTTTTGTAATTACTTCAAACTTACATCCAATGCCCGGTAGCTCACTCTCTCTAATATTCATAATTCCCGCCTCCTAAAGTTTTTAGTTACGGCTTTTACAAATCTACATCAATCTCTGTTTTAAATTCTTCATCTTTTGAGATTCCCAAATACTTTAATGTCTCTGAAGGTGTCGCGTGATGGAAATGCTTTTGCAATAGCGCAATTGCTATTCCCCTTTTGTACGCGTGAAATCCAAATGTTTTTCTCATTGAGTTCGTTCCAATCTTTCCAACAATCCCAACCGCTTCAGCAGCATTATGAATTACACGATACGCTTGTTGACGCGTAATTGAATTTTTCGTTTTATTAGATTGAAATACGTAGTTTTCTCTTTTCACATCAATAGATTGTACGTACTCTAAAAGTGCTTCTTTTACTTTTGTATTTAAATAAATATCTTGTTTAAACTTTTCATCTTTCACAGGAAGAGAATAAAACTCTTTAACAGTTCCATCTTCATTTAATATCTCTTCAAATTTCATACTGAGTAGCTCAGTAATCTTTAATCCTGTGTTAATTCCAATAACAAATAAAAGATAATCTCGCTGCGAGTGCTCTTTTAAATACTTTTTCATCGCCTCAATTTGGCTTATATCTTTTAATGCTTCTACAACTTCCATACATGTATTCTCCTCATCTTATGAACGGTAATTTTCTCATCATGTTGTCCATTTTACCTTATCACGCTATGAGATTTCCATGTATTATCCATTATTTTTACAATATACTTTTAGGTTTTGAAATTTATAATTGTGCAAATACAGTAAGGGTAGGAATAATAAGGGATATAAGTTCAGCCTCTTTCTACAGATCGGATTCCTCCTTTCCTTATCCAGTTGCTTCTACTTTTATATTATGTTACTTATTTGCATTATATTATACATTTCAGTAACATTGAAGTGTTTTTTCTGAAAATAATAAAAACCGAGCGTTTTTGCTCGGTTTTTATTATTAATCTTCTTTCGGAAGAACAATTCCTTTATACAATTGAACTGTAATGAAGTAATAAATCGCATAAATAACTACGAAAATTACGATTGGTACCCAAATACGGAAGTACGGATCAACTAAAATAAATCCGAAAATATTCATACCAACTAATACGTGAGCGATACCTACAATCGCTGGGAATAGGAAGACTAAGAATAACTCTTTATAAATGGATTTTGTTAATAATTCACGGCGCACACCGATTTTACGAAGCATTTGATAACGTGTAATATCTTTTGATGCACCAGAAAGAATTTTAAACATTAGGCAGCTTGCCATCATTGCTAAGAACGCAATTCCAAGGAAGAATCCCATAAATACTGTCCCGCTCGCAAGACCGTAGAACATGTCATACATTTGATATTTACTACTCATTTGTTCAGCTTTTATATTTTTATATTTAACTAGCTGCAACTCGTCAAGTTTTTTCCATTCTTTTGTGTATGCTACGAAATCGTCTGTTTTTCCAGTAAATACAATTCCTTCTTTACCGTTTACAGTATCGTACATTTTTTGATCTACAATTTTAACGGCATGATCTTTGTATATATAGTATGGTTGAATTGTTCTAAATGCCTCTTCCCATTCTTCAGGCATTGCTTTTTCATTTTGATCTTGCACTGCTCCCGCTACTGTATCTACTGGAGCTTCTCCTGAAACTTCTTTATATTTACCGAAACTTTCCTTACCTACACCATCTCGAATAAATGGTTTATGTTTCTCTAAATCTTCTTTTACATAATAAATATATTTGTCGTCTACTTTATAACGATACTCAGTTTTATTTTTAAATGATATACCATCTAAAATTTTCTTCTCTTCAGCTGTAGGATTATGAATAATCGAATCATAAATTTCAAATCCATCAACCGTTTTTATAACGTTATTTTTAAATGCCATACCACCTGAAATTGCACCGGCTCCAAGAGCAACTAACATTGCTACTGTTGCAAGTACCTTCGTTAAACTATTAATACGGAAGTTTAATTGTGCAAATGTAAAAGCGTTAAGTCCCTTTTCACTACGCTTTTTATTACTTTTTAACTTTTTAATAATAACCGGAAGAAGTGAGCCAAATAGCATGTAAGTACCAGCTGTTGTTGTAATTAATGCAATAAGGATTCCCATTTCTCTTAACGTTTCCATATTTATCATCGATGCATATCCAATACCTAATAAAATAACCGCAAGGAATGCAACTACACCTGTCATTTTTCCTTTTACCGCAACACGTTCTGTTTGTGCATCTGCATGTACAAGTTGCAATACAGAAATACGTGATAACTTAATACTATTCATAATTGCTGATAATACAAATAGTGCGAAGAAGAAGATACAAGTAACAGTCATTGATGGAAGGTAAAATGCTTTATAGCCTTCACCAGCAAATTCTAATTGTTTCATTAATAACTGACCGATACCTTCTGCAAGTCCTACACCAACTGTAATACCAATCGCAAGAGACGCAGCGCCTAATACGATTGTTTCGATAAACATAAGTAATGTAACTTTATGCTTTTTTGCTCCTAACATCATATACATACCAAACTCTTTTTGACGAAGAGATAATAAGAAAGAGTTCGCATATAAAATATAGAAGAACGTTATAATAGCAAGTAAAAATGAACCTGCCTGGAATACAAATCCAATTGATTGAATAACTGAGTTAGATTCAATAAACGCTTTATTTAGAGCTAACGTTTGAAACATATAAAAAATTGAAATCGACATGACAAGGCCGACAAGTAAGACGATGTAATCTTTCAGCTTACTTTTCAGTCCTGACATGGAAAGTTTAAATAACATACTGGAGCCTCCTTTCTTACGCTTTTTGTGTGCCTAAGTCTGCAAGCACATCTAAAATCTCTTTATAAAATTCTTCACGTGTACCACCGCGGTGAATTTCTTTATATAGCTCACCATCTTGAATGAATAAAATACGCTGACAGTAACTTGCACTGTACGGATCATGTGTAACCATCATAATCGATACACCTTGATCTTTATTTAAGTTTGTCATCGCATCAAGTAAACTCGTTGCATTTTTAGAATCAAGCGCTCCTGTTGGCTCGTCCCCTAAAATAATTGCAGGTTCATGCACTAATGCACGCGCCGCTGCTGAACGTTGTTTCTGTCCACCAGATACTTCAGATGGATACTTTTGAAGAATTGCTGAAATGCCTAACATATCTGCTACCTTTTCTACTTTTGGCCCAATATTTCGCGACGAGACACCTTGAAGAGAAAGTGGAAGTGCAATGTTTTCGTAAATAGATAAGTTCTCTAATAAGTTAAAGTCTTGGAAGATGAATCCTAATTTTTGTGAACGGAAATCTGAAAGCTCACCTTGCTTCATTTGTGTAATATCCGTTCCTGCAATTTCAACAACGCCGCCCGTTGCTTTATCTAGCGTTGAAATTACATTTAATAATGTCGTTTTACCAGAACCAGATGGTCCCATAATCCCAACAAACTCACCCTCTTGAATTGAGAATGATACACCTTTTAATGCATGTGATTGATTCTCACCTTTTTTACCGTACACTTTTTGAACGTTTTTCACGTCTACAACTGGTTTCGTCATATATATCCTCCTACGCTTGTTTTTCCATTACCTATTTTGCGCCTTTTGGAGATGAACTGCTATTTGTTAACATTACAATTACCTTACACTTTTGTAATATAACAAAGGTGTACTTGTAAGCTTGGCTATTAATACTAGTAACATATTGAATTGGTAAATGAAATTATATCGGTGATTTTTCAAATATATCGACGATTCTCCTACTTTTATCAGCGATTTTTTTAATATATCGACTTATCGACAAAAGCCGACAATAAAAATAAGCTGCTCCACAAAAGGAACAGCCCACTTCTCTCTTTATCCCACTTTAATGAACAGTAAGACCCCCACTAATTAAAGTTTCACTTTATTTCTTTAAAGGTGTTACCGTCCAATACGTAATAACACGCCAAATCCATTCTAATGGACCCATTTTAAAGATTTTCATCCAAATCACACTACACACAATTTGAATTGCATAAATTGCGATACACACATATAACGTCTGCATGTACGTTAAGTTACCTGCAAAGTTAAATACACTTCCTGCGATTAAAATCATTGCAGTTTGTCCAATATAATTCGTTAAAGCCATACGACCATAATATTTCAGTGGCGCTAACAATGTTTGAACTAGTTTTAATTGAAGTAATAAAATTAATGCTCCAACATAGAAGGCTGAAATAATTGGTCCAACTGTAATACCAATTTTTAAAAATTGGCTTGCAGCATCCATTGTTCCGTCTTCAGTTTCCATTATCCCATTTATAAATGGTTCAGCAGGAACGTGCCCATATTGATACCATACAGCTATTACGCTTAAAACAAACATAATACCTGTAAAAATAGCGACTTTCTTTATGTTCTGCGTAAGATTTTCAAATACACGATATTGTCCTGCAGCAAGCCCTAATAAAATTAAGCCAAGTGGTAATAATTCTTTAACTCCCATTACACTAAAAGCTATTGTCAAAATAAGACCAATGACTAAGTTCACTTGTTTTTTCGCCTTATAAAACGGTAAAACGATTAACCCGCAAATTGCGTATAACGCTAGTGCTTCTCCAGGCTGAAACATTTGATGAATCAAACCGAAAATAAATAGTGCAACTAAACGGCGGAAAAATAAAACATATCCATTTTTCCCCTTTGCAATTGCTCTAGAGATAAAGATATAGAATCCCACTCCAAATAAGAATGAGAAGATTGAGAAGAAACGCCCTTCTACAAATAAGTATAGAAATCTTTGATAACTCGCATCTACTGTATTAGGATCCGGGATTTTAATGTTAAGTAGTGCAAGAATATTTACTAAAATAATCCCCAGTAATGCGAAGCCACGAATGTAATCTAACTCATCAATTCGTTTGTTTGTCATATTGTTCCCCATAAAGCAACTCCTTGTCCAAAATTTAATCCTCCCCTACTCTACTGGAAATGTAGTCTTACAACTATCGACAAACCTTACAGAAATCTTACATTATTGTCATATAGCAAAAATAAAACCAGGTCATATTGCGACCTGGTTTACTCTGATTGTTTCGATTTTTGAGGTTGTCCTTTTTTACTATTACGCTGCTTCACTTGCACAATCGGATCAAGTTCATTTGAAAACTCAGCGTTATGTCCATTTTGCGTTTTTTGTTCTGGATTATTTTGATCTGAACGTTTCGCCATTACATTCACTCCTTATTAGTGCGGTGTAATAATCATTTGATGTTGCAATTGGCGAATTGCCATACGTGCTCTATTTAATTGCTCACGTTGCTCATCATTCGCATGTTGTTGCATCGTTTGTAAATCGTTATATGCTTGTTCTAATTGTAACTGCGCATCCGAATACTCCATCGTATTATAATGCTCTTGTCTCATACCAAGATTTAGTTGTTCTTTCGCATATTCCACCGCTTGTTCCGCTTGTGTAATATACGATTCAAGTGATTGACGCTCTGCCATAATTGTCCCTCCTTGCTTCAATTCCCCTTTAGTGTGTCCCTTCCATATGAACCTTATGAGTATGTTATAATGGATTTTGTTTCATTTTGACTCGGCTTAGGAGGGAAAGTAATGAAGGTTCAAAACCCTTTTCCATATACAAACGACAATAAACGTTATCATACGTGGAATTACCATTTACGAAATGAATTTGGTGAAAAAATCTTTAAAGTTTCATTAGATGCGGGCTTTGATTGTCCGAACCGTGACGGTACAGTTGCTTATGGCGGTTGTACATTTTGCAGTGCTGCTGGATCTGGTGACTTCGCTGGCGATCGCCGCGATGATGTTATAACGCAATATCATGAAATGAAAGAAAAAATGCGCTCAAAGTGGAAAGATGGAAAATGTATCGCTTATTTTCAGGCTTACACAAATACACATGCACCAATTGAAGTATTAAAAGAAAAATTCGAACCGCTTCTAGCTGAAAAAGACGTTGTCGGCCTTTCTATCGCAACTCGTCCAGATTGTTTACCAGACGATGTCGTTGAATATTTAGCGGACTTAAATAAACGCACATATCTTTGGGTTGAACTCGGATTACAAACTGTTCATGAACGTACTGCAAATCTTATTAATCGTGCTCACGATTATCCTTCTTACGTGGAAGGCGTAAATAAATTACGTAAGCACGGCATTCGAGTTTGTTCTCATATTATTAACGGTCTTCCTCTTGAAGATTACGACATGATGATGGAAACAGCTCGTGAAGTAGCGAAGCTTGATGTACAAGGAATTAAAATTCATTTACTTCATTTATTAAAAGGAACGCCAATGGTGAAGCAATATAAAAAAGGACAACTAGAATTCCTTTCTCTTGAGGATTACGTAAGTCTCGTTGTTGACCAACTTGAAATAATTCCAGAGGACGTAATTGTGCACCGTATTACAGGTGACGGTCCACCTGATTTAATGATTGGTCCAATGTGGAGCTTAAATAAATGGGAAGTATTAAATTCCATCGATTCAGAATTTGTACGCCGCGGAAGCTGGCAAGGAAAATATGCAAATGAGGAGAAACAAAAATGAAATTAGAACGTGTATTACCGTTTGCTCGCACTCTCTTGCAAACGGCAGTAAAAGAAGGCGATTACGCTGTAGATGCAACTTTAGGAAACGGTCATGACACTTGCTTCCTAGCTGAAATCGTTGGCGATAACGGAAAAGTATTTGGATTTGATATTCAAAAAGAAGCAATTGAAAGCTCGACAACTCGTCTAAAAGAAAAAGAACTTTTCGAACGTACTGTTTTAGTTCACGATAGTCACGATACACTTCTATCCGTATTACCAGAAGATGCAAAAGGAAAAGTAACAGGCGCAATTTTCAACTTAGGTTATCTTCCAGGCGGCGACAAGCATATCGTTACAAAACCGAACTCAACAATTTCAGCGATCGAACAATTACTAGAAGTAATGGCACCTGAAGGAATCATCGTCCTTGTTATTTACCACGGACATCCAGAAGGACAAGTAGAACGCGACGCTGTTCTCAAATTTGCCGAAAAATTAGACCAAAAACAAGCACACGTACTGCGCTACGGCTTCATTAACCAACAAAATAACCCGCCATTTATTGTGGCGATTGAGAAGCGCTAAATATATCAACGATTTTTTCGATATATCGACGATTCGACACACTATATCGACTTATCGACAAAACACAACAAAAAAAGACGTGCACTTATTGCACGTCTTTTTGTTATCCTCCTATATAATGGATATATACACTGTATAGGAGGATAGAACTTTGCTAGTAGAACTAAGGGGAATTCAAAAGAAGTATGGCAAATCACTTATACTAGACAACATTGATTTATCCATTCCAGAAGGAGAAGCACTCGCCATTGTTGGCGGGAACGGGACTGGAAAAAGTACTCTACTCAAAATAATTGCAGGCTTTATTTCACATACGGCAGGGACAATTCAAAGGAAAGAACATATACAAATCGGTTATGTACCTGAACATTTTCCTGAAGGGATTCGTTTTACATTAGAAGATTATCTATATCATCTCGGTCGCATTCACGGTTTATCAACAAAATATGTAAAAGATAAAATCCCGCTGCTTCTTGAAAGGTTTCATTTACTTCATGCAAGGCATTCCGTTGTACGAAACTTTTCAAAAGGTATGAAACAAAAAACAGGCATTATGCAAGCGTTACTTACGGACGTACATTTATTAATTTTAGACGAACCGCTTTCCGGGCTCGATCCTAACTCTCAGCAAGAATTAGAACATATTTTACTCTCATTAAAACAACAAGGTATATCCGTGTTATTTACATGTCACGAAAAACAACTATTAGAAAACTTCGCTGATAGAATTGTGACGTTAGCAAATCATACAATCACAGAAAATATCTCTGCACAAAAAGGAGCAGAACAAGTCTATATTGAAGCAATTGTTCACGAAACATTTTCAGCGATAGAACTACAAAAACAATCCGGTTTTATACACGTTGCACACAATTCAAATCAAAACCTTATTCAATTACAAATCGAAAAAGAATATACAAACGAAATGCTTCAGTTTTTATTGCATAAAAAAGCATCTATCACACTGCTACAACCTAACTTTTAAATCGAAAGAAGGTTTATTATGTTTGCTCTTATTCGTTATCACTTTCTCGACTACACAAAATCGTATAAGTACGTCCCTCCTATTGCGATGTACTTCATGAGCTTACTTTTTGTATATGCATATAAACCGACTCCTATTGTACCGACATATTTAGAAACAGCTCTCGCGCTTTATTTATTATCTGCCTGGATTACAGTCACAATTTTCCATACGGAAGACCCTGTACAAGAGCAAATCACTATTTCACATACAAATAACATTTCCGCATTATACGTTGGTAAATATATTACGGCTCTTCTCATTTGTACTGTATTATCTTTTATATCCGTAATCTATCCCATTATTTTGCAAATGTTTAATGAAAAAATGACAGTTTCTTTATTTTTAGTCGGATTTCTCGCTCATATGTCTTTCTCTATACTAGGAATTTCAATCGCAACATTATTTACTAGAAATACGATTCAAAAAGCAGGCACTGCTTGGCTTAGCCTTACATTTATATTGCTTATAACGATTGCATCTATCCGGTTTAAAAAAGAGTTACTATGGTTTTTACCACCTGTCGAAAGCTTTCTCATGCTTGGACAATACAAATATAATATACTGACTCACACGCTATGGCTCACAGCTTGGGCTATCGTATATTCATTTTTATTATTTACCTTATTTCTGTTTATCGTTCGCAAAAAACGTTTTTAATTACATATTAAAGGAGACAAAACAATGATCGGAATACTAGCAGGAATGGGACCAAAATCAACTGGGCCATTCGTCGATACAGTTGTAGCGAAGTGCCAAACAATATACGGAGCAAAGCATGATATGGACTTTCCTCATATGATGATTTACTCGTGCCCAACCCCGTTTTACATGGATCGCCCTATTGATCACGAAGCGATGAAAAAAGCGATTATTAAAGGCGCACAAAAACTTGAAAGTACTGGCGTAGACTTTATCGCTATGCCGTGTAATACAGCGCATCTTTATTTTGAAGAATTACAGCGATCTCTTTCTATTCCTATTTTGAATATAGTTGATGAAACGTTACAAGCAATTCCTAAAAACGTAAAAAGAGTCGCTCTTCTTGCAACGGAAGCAACTGTTCAAGCTGGGATTTACCAAGATGGGATTACAAAACGTGATATAGAGTACATTCATCATGAAACATGGCAGGAAATGATTAATCAAATTATTACTTGGATTAAATCTGGAGAGATTGAAGAAGCTCGTGAATTGTGGAATGCGCTCGTTTTAAAATTGAGAGAGGAAGTTGATACGGCAATTATCGCATGTACCGATTTGAATGTGGTGGCGAGTGAGGATTTTGTTGATTCCTCTCAATGTCTTGCAAAAGCAATTGTTAGGATGTATGTAGAAAATATAAGGGGGTCCAAATGAATATACCTTTTGAAATGGGATACACATTTGATGAAAATCTTAGAGAAAAGCCTATATCCCTTGCTGAAATGAAGCAAGGGATTGTATTTGTGAAAGAACATTTACATAAAGAATCGTTATACGGAAAAAACTGCGGATTAATCGGTGTTTATGAACGAATCGTTGGCAACCTTTCTGACAGTAAGTATTACGTACAGGAGGCCATTGAATATTACACACAAACAGACAACATCCAAGGGATTTTTATTAACAAACTTCGTCTCGCACATACATATCATTGGGAACAAAATTTCCATACGGCAAATACACTTTTTACCGAGCTTCAACATATGTTGCCGAACGTTCCTACTTATAAAGACTTCTTCTACCAACATTATGGAAAAAGCAAATTAGATGAGGGTGACTTCCACACCGCCCTTACCTATTTTCAAAAGGCACTTCAAATTAGGCTACAAAAAGGAGATGAAGAGCTGATTCATTCAACTAAGCTTTGCATTACTTATTATATGTCTCATCAATAAAATCCCTAAAAACTTTTAACTTTCTTCACAATTCTTTCAAAGTAATCACACTTAATCTCGCTATATTAAATAAGTAGTTATTCATATAGGGAAGGTTAGGGGAACTGAAAGTATGAAAGTAAATCGTTCGCTTCATTACATTTTTTGGCGTTGGCATTTTTATGCTGGGCTTTTTATTACACCGCTTCTTATTACGTTGTCACTGAGCGGAATTGGGTATTTATTTCGGGAAGAGGTTGAGGATTTCATCTATAAAGATTTATATTTTGGGAAGAGTGCTCAAACAGAATCTATTTCGATGGCTGATTCTATTTCCTTAACAGAGAAAAAATATCCACATTATAGTGTGACGAAAATTAGTGAGTTTAATGGGGATTATAATACGAGACTTACGATTGCAAATGAATATACGGGACAACAAAAGTATGTGTATTTAGATAGCAATAATCAAATTGTTGGGGATCAAAATGCAAGTGAAACGTTTGCGAATATAATGCGTGAATTACATAGTTCTCTTTTAGTTGGTGGCACTGTCGTCAACTATACTGTAGAACTTGCGGCATGTTGGACAATCTTCTTAATTGCTACTGGGCTCTATATGAGTATACGCCAATTCAAAAACACACTGGCATCCAATAAGCGAGAAAAAGCAAAACGACGTCATTCTATTATCGGTATTATATTTACAATTCCTCTCGTTCTGCTAGTCGCATCTGGATTGCCATGGTCAGGATTTATGGGCAACCAAATTTATAAAATCGCATCGTCGAATGAATCGATCGGATATCCAAAGTTGTATATGGCACCGCCTGAATCAAAGGTAAAAGAATTGCCGTGGGCAACTAGAAAAGAAGCTCCTCCTGAATCGAATTCGAATGAGCCAAAAGCAATTTCAGTTGATACATTACAAAAAGGAATTGAAATAAAGAAGCCATACGTTATTTCACTACCAACTGATCCGAAAGGTGTATTCACCGTTTCGAAATCAAGCGGTTCTGGTATTACGGGCATGGATGTGGCACCAAATGAAGAAATAACAGCTTACTTTGATCAATATAGCGGAAAACTCATTTCAAAAACGGACTATCGTGATTATGGCTTATTTGCACAATGGTTCACTTATGGTATCCCGCTTCATGAAGGTCATTTATTCGGATGGCCAAATAAAATATTATGCTTACTAACGACATTATCTTTATTACTTCTCATTTATTACGGAATAAAAATGTGGTTAGCAAGAAAACCGAAAGGAAAATTAGCAGCACCGCCAAAGCAAAGAGATAAGAAAAGCATAATCGTTTTCTTTATCATGATGGTTATACTAGGCGCTGTCATGCCTTTATTTGGACTATCTGTGTTAGTTATTTTTGCGATTGAACTTCTTATATATGTATTTTCAAAAATACGCTCATAGTGAAAAAGCATTTGTACTACCGTGTACAAATGCTTTTTATTTACTATTTTCTTTTTTTCTACCACTTATTAAAAAGACAATATCTACTATAATAATTGTGCCAATTATTACTTGTGGCACATAATCCATCATAGTAGGACCACTTGGCCTATTCATCATCATATACATTCCAGTTACAAATGAAACGGAAAGTAGCACGAGTAACGTTATTTCAATATGGTCATATAGCTTTTGAAATAATTGCTTCATTTCGCCACCACCTTTACCATATTATAACAAAAAACCACTCTACATGAGTGGTTTTCTTCATCACTGCGCTGTTTTCTTTCGGTACATCTTCCCGTTCCAATAGAAGAATCGTGAAGTGAGACCCCCGTATTTTACAATGCGCCGTGCCATTTTGTGCATATTCTTTTGTGCTGATACTTTTTGATCTGATAAATAAATACCAAGTAATCCTCGGCTTATAAGGCGATGAAACTTCGCATGAGGCAAGTCACCAATGCTCTTCTCTGCTTCTTCTACAAAATGTTTCATACGATCTAATATCACTTGCTCGTTTTCGTAATAACTACAGAAATTTAAATCTCCACCTATACGGTCTTCTTCTTGATCAATGAAATAATCAAGTAAAATATGAAGTCCTTGTACGTAAGGGAAGTACCCTTGTCTAATTTTCGCAATATCTTCATCATGTAATTCATCATGGAAGGCATATGCGACAAGACAGAAGATTCCAAGTGTAGAACCAGCACATGCTGAAAATTCAAACCAACTCATCTCCGGTAAGTTTTCTTTATGCGCTTCAAACCATGTTTGTAATCGTGGTTCTCTTTCTTCTAATTTTACATGTTTATGAATTTGCAAATCACAATAATAACAAGCAAGTTCATGAAGAATAGGAGCAATTTTGTCATAGTGCTTCGTTTTCTTTAAAACATCTTGGCATGTTTCAACAAGTTCGTCTAAATAACCACCATCATCTTGATCATCACGATAGCGATAATAATTACCGCCACCTTCTACTTCAGGTGATAATGCCATTAACATAGATTCATGCAACGCGGCAAAATCATTTGGATCAAGTGATGTACTGCGATCACATAAATTATCTAAATAGTCGCTGATCGTTTGATACGCTACGATAAAACGAATACATTCCTCTCGGTGTTCATTTGCTAATAGCGCTAAAATACCACCGCCTTCGCAATGAAACGTTTTATGCTCAATACTTGCGATTGCCTGACTATGAAGCTCATCATTCGGAATATGGTAGGCACGCTCTTTCCACATCGCTAGCTCATGGTGTACAACCGGAAACACATCACGGTATACTTTCGCCATGAGCGTTATGGGATTACTCGGTACGTTCACTTCTTCCTTCATCTCCTCTATTCAATGTACAAATAATTTACTTATTTGTTTCTATTATGTTATTGATGCGTATTTCAGTAAATGCCTGAATATAATTCAAAATTTCATCACGCTCATACTCATTTAATAACTCATGATAACAATTCGGCCATTCTTTAAAAGCCTTATCACTTATTTTAACATTATCAAACCAAGTGCGGACACGTGTTTTATCTACAAGTTTATCCTCACATGCTTGCATTAGCAAGAGTGGAACGTCTGGAAAATCATCTATTTTCTTATGAGCAATTTCGATAGACTTAATCAATTCACTATACCAACGTACTGATACTTTGCGCAAGAACAATGAATCATTCTCCATCGCGTCTCTCACTTCATGATTACGAGTTGACATTTCCACTGTAAGATTCGTTGCGAATTGCAATTTTGGAGCGATAATATTTAATATTTTTGAGGCAGCTTGCAGCGGTGCAGAAGGTCCAGCTAATACGCCTAAACATGGCGAACTTAAAATAATACCGTCTACATCTTCTCTCTTCGTTTCTTGCATCATACGAATGACGATAAGACCACCCATACTATGACCGAATATAAAAATAGGTAACCTATACTTTCTTGCCTCTTTCACCCATAATTTAACTTCCTCTATGTATTCATCAAATGAATCAATATGTCCTCTATTTCTTGAAGTCGTTCCATGTGACGGAAGGTCTCCCATCACGACGTGGTAGCCGTTATGATTCCACATTTCCGCAACGGCTTCATAACGTCCGTGATATTCCATCGCGCCGTGCACAATAACGATTACAGCCTTTGCTTCCTCCGCTTCGTAATTCCACATACGAACCTCCTCCATTTCACTCTTTTTCATAATTTGATACACTGAAACTAGTCTCTAGGAAAGGAAGGCTTTACATGATATATCCTTATAAAGAAAAAAATCCGAAAATTGCGAGTAGTGCTTTTATCGCTGACTACGTTACCATTACAGGTGATGTTTCCGTTGGCGAAGAATCAAGTATTTGGTTTAATACAGTCATACGCGGCGATGTTTCACCAACAATCATCGGAGACCGGGTAAATGTACAAGATCAATGTACACTCCACCAAAGCCCACAGTATCCTCTTATTTTAGAAGATGACGTTACAGTTGGGCATCAAGTTATTTTACATAGCTGTCATATTAAAAAAGATGCTTTAATTGGAATGGGATCTATTATATTAGATGGTGCTGAAATTGGCGAAGGAGCCTTTATCGGTGCTGGCAGCCTCGTTTCACAAGGAAAGAAAATCCCGCCAAACACGTTAGCTTTCGGTCGTCCAGCGAAAGTCGTTCGTGAATTAACAGAGGAAGACCGTAAAGACATGGAGCGAATTCGCACGCAATACGTTGAAAAAGGTCAATATTATAAATCACTACAAAAATGATTTTACTGCTGCCATAACACTGGCAGCTTTTTTATATAAAATCTAACTTTTTCTTTACAAAACATTATTACTCCCTCAACAAAATCTTATTAAAATAAAAGCTAATATCTCCATATATATGTAAACGAGGGAGGAGAATTTTCATGAAGGTCAGTGGACTGTATAAAATAGAATGTTACATTTTCAAAGGAATTAACCGATACTTTGATCAAAAAACGTTAAACGTCTTTTTCAGCAATATTACTCATATCGGTGGCGCGACTTTCTCCATCGCACTCACACTGTTCTTTTTAATTTTCGCAGATGGAACTTTGCACCAAGCTGCAATTGCAACTGCTATTTCGTTAGCAATTAGCCATGTCCCTGTGCAAATATTAAAAAGATGGTATCCACGAAAACGTCCTTATTTAACAATTCAAGATGCAAAATATCCAGTCCATCCATTACAAGACCACTCTTTCCCGTCTGGTCACACAACAGCTGTTTTCTCTGTCTTTATTCCATTTATTTGCTATGATCCAAGCTTACTTATTTTCCTATTACCGTTAGCATTATGCGTTGGTATTTCGCGCATTTATTTAGGGCTTCACTATCCGTCTGATGTATTCGTCGGTATGTGCCTCGGCACTTGCTCTGGCATCATCTCTTTTTATCAATTCATCCCACTTTTCACATAAAGGAGTGATATGATGAGAGTCGCCATTTTTACCGATACTTTTACCCCACAAGTGAACGGGGTTGCGAAAACGTTAGAGCGGTTAACACGATATTTTCAGAAAGAAAAAATCGCCTATTCTGTTTTCGCTCCTCAGCATACAGCTGAAGATAATTTCGTAGCGAATGTGAACAAGATGAGAAGTATCCCGTTAACAATATTATATCCAGAATGTCGCTTTTCTTTTCCTACTCCGCGCATTAAACGAGAACTTCTTTCCTTTAAACCTGACATGATTCACATTGCTACACCTTTCAACATGGGACTTTGTGGATTGTATTATGCAAAAAAGTTAAACATACCAGTTGTCGGTTCTTATCATACTGATTTCGATGCTTATTTACGCTATTACAAAATCGAATTTCTCTCCAATATGCTTTGGAACTATTTAAAATGGTTTCATAGTCATATGCAAAAAAATTTCGTTCCATCCCCTGAAACATTACATCAATTAAAACATAAAGGCTTTCAGGCCCTCTCCATATGGGGACGTGGTGTGGATTGCAATCTTTTTCATCCAGCTTATAATACAGACCTATTCCGAAAAAAATATAATATTACAGCGAAGTACGTCCTTTCCTATATTGGACGGATTGCTCCTGAGAAAGATATTGATACGTTGCAAAATCTTATCGTTAAATCAACGCATACTCGAAACGATATTCATTGGCTCATCGCAGGAGACGGTCCTCTAGCAACAAGTCTTCGTGAAGATGTTTCGAAAACAAATGTCACTTTTACTGGCTATTTACAAGGCGTGGATTTAGCTGAAGCATATGCTTGTTCTAACTTGATGGTATTTCCATCAACTACTGAAACATTTGGAAATGTCGTACTTGAATCGCTTGCATGCGGCACACCTGTCATCGGTGCAAATAGTGGTGGAGTTAAAAATATTATTACAGATGGAAAAACGGGAGTTCTTTGTCCGCCCAAAAATGAGGACGCATTTCTATCATCCATTTATTCTTTATTACAAAGTGAAGAAAAACTGGAGCAGATGGGAATAGCAGCTTCATCTTATGCGAAATCAAAAAGCTGGGATGAGATCTTTCGTGGCTTGCTTAACCAATATGAAGAAGTCCTTCAACATAACGCATCAGAGTTACTTGCTTAAATAGAAAAACTCCCTTCAAAAAACGAAGGGAGTTTATTACACAGTTGTAAACTTTACTTAAATAAAGTGAAACTTTAATCAGTGGGGGTTTTCTTCATCCCCCACTGATTATTAGTTGAACCAATCGGACTTTTATGGGCAGTTGATCCCCCACCTAACTTCTTTGCTTTTCCTGAATTTTGAGGTGGGGGTCTTACTGCCCATTAAAGTCGGATAAATAATACACAAGGTGAAATATCACTTTATTCCTATATTCATTATAACAAAAATAAACATAACTAAATAGACTTGTAATAAAAACCCATAAAAATTAAAATATGGTTATACAGTATTTTAACTGTATAGTGATTTTAAGAAATTCCCCTTAAAATCAACTTACTCACATACCTTTATACAGTAATTGTTCCCCAATTTCTGTATACCAAAAAACCTTTCATTCATTTGAAAGGTCTTTTTGAGCCTGCACATATTCTTCTTTCGTATTCACATTTATAAACCAATCCGCATTTGCTTGTACATCTTCACCAGCAATATATTTCACATTACATTGTGATAAAAGCTGGTCCATACTTCTTTTTTCTTCCTGAAGCAAAGCATAAATCTTTTCTTTCACGCGGTTATGATACGCCGCAAGTAACGGTTGTTTCCTTCCATTAATAATAGGTACAACCGCATCGTATTCCTTGCTCGTTTGCTCGAGCAAAATGGTAAACCATTCTTGCGAAACATTTGGCGCATCGCAAGGCATAATAGCGTACCAATCTGCTTCTATATATTCCATTCCTGATACAATTCCAGCAAGTGGTCCGTCCCCTTTATAATGCGGAATATCTTCGATAACAGGAACTTGTACGAATTCCTCTACTCGCTCTTTTATATGAGAATGACTAATGACTACAACTTCTTGGAGCGCACTTGTCATCACTTTCAAAATATGCTCAATAAACGTACTCCCTTGCCAGCTTGCTAATGCTTTCGGCTCACCGAATCTACTCGACATACCGCCCGCTAATACAATTCCAGCCCACTTACTCATTGGCGATGCAACTCAAATGTAATATGACCTAATTCTGGTAAAATTAATTTATTCATCGCAAGACGAACTGCGCCACTAGATCCTGGCATCGAGAAGACTACTTTGTGCCCAATTGTACCACCAATCGCTCTACTTAACATTGCGCTGCTTCCGATATCTTCTAAATAACTAATCATGCGGAACAACTCACCAAATCCAACAATTTCTTTATGTAATAACGCTGATACTGCTTCAATCGTCACATCGCGTTTCGTAATGCCAGTACCGCCATTTGTTAATACAACATCTACATCTTCTCTATGATAACCATCTAAAACTGCTTGCTGAATACTTTCTTTATCATCTTTTACAATTTCATAAGATGTCACTGTATGGCCTGCTTCTTTTAACAATTCATGTAATAGTTGTCCGCTCTTATCTGTCTCTTCTGTACGTGTATCGGAAATCGTCACGATCTTACAACGCACTTCTTTTGGCGCTTGTTTTTTATGTTCGGTTACGCTCATTTTTTATCTTTCCTTTCATTTCATTGTAAAATTATGTATGAATCAAAGAATTCAACATGATACAATATAAGTATATTTATCCATATAAAGGAACTTTTCATGATTCAAAATATAAAACGATACGTACCCATTATACCATTCTTAACTATATTATCCCTTTTTCAATGCATCGCTTACGGGTTCGATATTAACTTTTTAAAATTGTATGCTATTATGCCTGATGGTGGTATTACTCACTCTACAGGAATAGTTTCCACATATGTATCAGATAGATGACACTATATACTTCTTAAAAAGGAGATTCATTATGGAACTATACAAAAAATTAACAACAACATTCATCCTCTTATTCATCGCTTCCATCACTGTCGGCTTTTCCTTAAAAGGAGCAATCCCATACGCGACATTGGTGAGCATTATATTTGCAACACTATTTTTACTAAGCAGTGCTTTTTGCGCGGGCAAAGCACGTCAAATGAAAGGCTGATTATATATAATCCTTTGTAAATCATGCGGGAAAGAAATACAAACGTATGAAAAAGCGTGGATTCATATGCCATTTCCGCCAAGTGGTATGACTAATATAAGAAAGTATATTGAACTAGAAGGACACATTTATTGTAGCTCGTGTATTGAAATAATGAACAAAAACTAGTAAATACAAAAGGTGGGCTTATATTGTTTGAATCAAACCGTATCCAGTTACGAAAGTTTTCCGAAGATGATATTCTAACGTATTATAAATGGCATAATGATATAGACGTTATGAGTTCAACTACACTTAACCTTGATAAATATTCCTTTCAAGATACAGAAAAACTTTGCCAGCAATTTATTCATTCTCCAAACGCTAAGAGCTATATCATTGAAGAAAAAGCTACGAACCTTCCAATTGGCATTACTTCTTTAATTCATATTGATTCGTATAATCGAAACGCTGAATGCATTATTGATATTGGTAAAAAGGATTACTGGGGACAAGGTTATGGGAAGGAAGCTTTCACCTTATTATTGAATTATGCATTTTTAGAATTAAATTTACATCGCCTTTCTTTACGAGTATTTTCTTTTAACGATAGAGCAATTAAATTATATAAATCACTCGGTTTTCAACATGAAGGAACTTGTAAAGAAGCTATATTCCGCAACGGCACTTGGCATGACATTGAACTCTTCGCTTTATTCCAACGTAATTATAAATAAAAAAAGCTTTGCGCTCACCGCGCAAAGCTTTTTTTCATATATTATAGACCAGCTTGCTCTTTTAAAGCTGCAGCTTTGTCTGTACGTTCCCATGATAGATCTACATCAGTACGTCCGAAGTGGCCGTAAGCTGCTGTTTGTTTGTAAATTGGGCGACGTAAGTCTAGCATTTTAATAATACCAGCTGGGCGAAGATCGAAGTTGTTACGAACTAGTTCTACTAGTACGTCTTCAGATACTTTACCAGTGCCGAATGTATCAACTGAAATTGATACTGGTTGCGCTACACCGATTGCGTATGCAAGTTGTACTTCTGCTTTTTCAGCAAGACCAGCTGCTACGATGTTTTTCGCAACATAACGAGCTGCATATGCTGCAGAACGGTCAACTTTTGTTGCATCTTTACCAGAGAATGCACCGCCACCGTGGCGAGCGTATCCACCGTAAGTATCAACGATGATTTTACGTCCTGTTAAACCAGCATCACCTTGTGGTCCACCAATTACGAAGCGGCCAGTTGGGTTAATGAAGAATTTTGTTTCTCCATCGATTAATTCTGCTGGTACTACAGCTTTAATTACGTGCTCTTTTAAGTCGCGATCGATTTCTTCCCATGTAACATCTGGGTGATGTTGTGTAGAAATTACGATAGTATCAACACGTACTGGTTTACCATTTTCATCATACTCAACTGTAACTTGCGTTTTTCCATCCGGACGTAGGTATGATAATGTATCATCTTTACGTACTTCAGTTAAACGGCGAGCTAATTTGTGAGCAAGCGAGATTGGAAGTGGCATTAACTCTTGTGTTTCATTACATGCGAAACCAAACATTAAACCTTGGTCTCCTGCACCAATTGCCTCAATCTCAGCGTCAGTCATTTGACCTTCGCGTGCTTCTAGCGCTTGGTCAACACCCATAGCGATGTCAGCAGATTGCTCATCGATAGATGTTAAAACTGCACAAGTTTCTGCATCGAATCCGTATTTTGCGCGTGTGTAACCAATGCCTTGAATTGTTTCACGAACGATTTTTGGAATATCTACGTAAGTAGAAGTCGTAATTTCCCCCGCTACCAATACTAAACCAGTTGTTACAGTTGTTTCACAAGCTACACGTGCATTTGCGTCTTTTGATAAGATCGCATCTAAAATTGAATCAGAAATTTGGTCACAAATTTTATCTGGATGTCCTTCAGTTACAGACTCAGATGTGAACAGATGACGTTTTTTTGTCATGTGGTAAACCTCCCTACAGTAATTGTATATATTGTACGGAACTCATCCTTAATTTGCCACAGATTGCGACATACATTTATTCTCCCACACAAGCATACAGAAAAACCTTTCCTACATAATAGAGAGGAAAGGTTTAATTTGCTACTTGCATACTGCTTTTTGCCCTTCGCTCTTATCGTTCGAGACCTGTAGCCTCGCACAGGTTTTAGCACCTATTCACTTGTGTTTACCAATACAAGTGAGGTTGCTGGGCTTCATCGGGCCTGTCCCTCCGCCAGCTCGGGATAAGAGAGTATCCGTCCCAACCTATACTAAAGAAATGATATTCATTTGTCAATTAATATTCACATTTTCCTGAAAGTTTTTCTCAGTGCGCCTGAAATGAAATATTAATAAGGAAATAATGCATTCACACAAACAAAAAGAAATAAATAGTATACATTATTTATATAATTGTGTTATACTCTTGTTGGGGATTACGAGAAATATTTCATTAAATGAAAAGGATGGTATATAAATATGAGTACTGTGAATGTCCAAATTGGTTTACACGAATTATTGAACGGAAGCAATGCACAGATTCAACTAAGTGTTCCGCAATTAGTGGAAAAAGTATTAATGCGAAATGAAGGGAAATTAACTTCGACTGGTGCCGTTTCTGCTTCAACTGGAAAATATACAGGACGTTCTCCTAAAGATAAATTTATTGTGAAAGAAGCATCGGTTGCTGACAAAATTGCTTGGGGAGCAGTGAACCAACCGATTTCTGAAGAACATTTTAATAAATTATATACGAAAGTTTTAGAATACTTAAAAGAGAAAGAAGAGTTATTCGTCTTCAAAGGATTTGCAGGCGCTGACCGTAATTACCGCCTACCAATTCAAGTTATTAATGAATATGCATGGCACAATCTATTTGTACATCAATTATTCATTCGTCCAACTGAAGAAGAATTAACAACTCATGAATCAGAGTTCACAATTGTTTCTGCACCGAATTTCAAGGCTGATCCAGCTGTTGACGGCACAAACTCTGAAGCATTTATTATGGTTTCATTCGAAAAACGTATCGTACTAATTGGTGGTACAGAATACGCTGGAGAAATGAAAAAATCAATCTTCTCTATTATGAACTTCTTATTACCTGAACAAGATATTCTTTCTATGCATTGCTCTGCAAACGTAGGTGAAGAAGGCGATGTAGCACTATTCTTCGGTTTATCTGGAACAGGTAAAACAACATTATCTGCTGATCCAAACCGTAAATTAATCGGTGATGATGAGCACGGTTGGTCTGATAACGGTGTATTCAATATTGAAGGCGGTTGCTACGCGAAATGTGTAAACCTTTCTCACGAGAAAGAACCACAAATTTTCGATGCAATCACATTTGGATCTGTTTTAGAAAACGTTATCATTAATGACCAAACGCGTATCGCAGACTATAACGATACTACTTTAACAGAAAATACTCGTGCTGCATACCCTATGCATGCGATCGACAATATCGTACTGCCAAGTGTTGCAGGACACCCAAATACAATTATCTTCTTAACTGCTGATGCATCTGGCGTATTGCCTCCAATCAGTAAGTTATCAAAAGAACAAGCTATGTACCACTTCTTAAGTGGTTACACTAGTAAACTAGCAGGAACAGAGCGCGGTGTTACATCTCCGCAAGCAACATTCTCAACTTGCTTCGGTTCACCATTCTTACCACTTGATGCATCTCGCTATGCTGAAATGCTTGGTGAAAAAATCGAGAAACACGATGCGAAAGTATTCTTAGTAAACACTGGCTGGACTGGTGGCGAATACGGCGTTGGTAAACGTATGAACTTAGGTTACACTCGTGCAATGATTCAAGCAGCATTAAACGGTGAACTTGCGAAAACTGAAACAGCTAAACATGACATCTTCGGTCTTGAAGTTCCACTTCACGTACCAGGTGTACCTGACGAAGTGTTAATGCCTGAACAAACTTGGGCTGATAAAGCTGCTTACAAAGCAAAAGCAATCGAACTTGCAAATGAATTCAAAGCTAACTTCAAAAAGTTCGACAGCGTATCTGAAGACATTATTAACTTAGGCGGCCCAATCGCTTAAGTGCAAACTTTCTGTTGGAATCACCCTTTACTCATATGAATAAGTGTCGTGTAATCGTAAAGTTTCGCGTACTCACCGACAAAACCCAATGCGGCTTAACGGTTACACACACTTACATAAAAAAGAAGCTTACGTTTTTTACGTAAGCTTCTTTCTATATCTTATATAGTGACTTAGCTCATAAATCACTTACCGTCACCTATAAAATTACAGAAAATTCATTTTATAATCATTCATTTTTAGTTTCCTATGCTATAATTTACATATACAGGAAAGGGTGAAGCTTATGAAAAATTTTTCTCGTACAGGAAAAATTTTATTCAGTTACGGAGCGATTCAAATGTTTTGGGGACTTGTAATGCTTAACGTTAATGTATTTGAGCATACAAGCGAAACAATAAAATATATTATTCTAATTATCGGAATAGTTTTTTGTATTATATCCAACTTTTTTAAAGAACATAAAAGTCATACTATTACGTGATTTTATGTTAACTTATTGGAAGGAGAAACCTGTATTTTATGAAAAGTTTCGCTTCCTATTGTACTATTCATCGCCGGATCCCTTATTCCAGGGTAAATTCATTTTTACACATATAACTTACTGATATATCCCTCGCTAGATCCTCTATTCCATCTAAAAAGAGGCTTTTTATCTTTTGGTTAGTTCCTTTTCATCTTTCATACTATAATAACCTAAGTTAACGACGATTAAAAAATAACCGCCCATAATCCCTACTGCAAATGCCCACATAACCATATGGTGCTCAATTTCGTACATAATAATAGCGCCCAAAATAGCAGCCGCAAAACGATTAAACATACCGAGCGTCGGTGCTTTCGTTTTCTTTACGATACTATCTCCAAGCTTCTCAATTCGTCTCCCTAAAAGCCACACGCAATACATACTTACAATAAGTCCAATTCCTGCACCTAAAAAATGTGCTGAAAACGGTGTTACCATCCAGCCTAGCAAAAGAAAACCTAGTATATAATACGATTGAATTTTAAACGACCTTAACGACATACTAATCATGCTGTTCTCCTCTTCTTCAGTAATTTTTATCTATCCAACAAAAGACTTCTTTCAAGTTCATACTACTTAAACCCATTTCACTCAAATTAAAAAACAACATAAACACAATGTTTATGTTGTTTAAATGTTTTTAGAAAATAATATTATACAAGATTTCCAACATCATATTTTCATAATTTGTGACGTTTTTTCAAACATTTTTCGTCCATTTATGAAAAAATTGATATCAATCTATGAACATACGGATATGATGTAATAAGTACACAAATAAAGGGGGCGTCTAATGATTTATTTTTTAATGGCTCTCATTCACCTCATTATCCCTGCACTTATTGGACTTTCATTGTATTGGTACACGAAAAACCATAGTATTTTCTACGCTGTCCTCGGTGTCCTTCTTCCAGGTATTATTCTTATCACACTCTTCCGTATTCCATTTTTAAACTTAATTCCTCTTGTTACTGCTATCTTATTTCTCATATTCTTACCAAAAATAAAAAAATAGGAAAGCAGATCATAGGTGATCTGTTTTCCTATTTTGATATAGGTTCCCCCGCAGTAGAATGCACTTTTACTTTCTCCGATTTCACAAACCATAAACCGAAGAAAATAATAATTCCACCGATTATTTGTTGAAACGATACATATTCATTTGCCCATACAGCTGCAAATAAAACAGCTACAAGTGGCGTTATATACATATATACCATCGTATGTGACGCTCCAATTTTTTGAACACCAACATACCACATCACTAAACCGAACACTGTTACAAAGAAAATAGAATATAGTAAAGCGAATAGTGTTATTCCATGTGTAATGTGAAATGGCATTATAAATACGTATGGTCCACTTAAAAGCAAGAGTGGAATCGCGCCAACTAGTGCTGACCATGCGGTAACACGTAGCGCTGAATATTTTTTAATTAATGGGCTTGCTAAAACAGGATAAAGCCCCCAGCATATTGATGTAATGAGTCCAATCCCATTTCCATAAAAAGAACTAGCAAGTGAATTCCCAGCTACTAAAACTAAGGCTGCACCACAAAAGGCAATGATTGAACCGATAAGCTTTCGAGAAGAAAACTTTTCTTGTTTTAAGATAATCGCAAATACAGTTGTAAAAATAGGTGAAATAGAAATGAGTAAAGAGGCATTAGTAGCGGATGTATATTTTACAGTTTCCATAAATAACGTTTGATACAGTACAATACCTACAACGCTAACGATAATTAATCTAGGTATATCCTTGCGCTCCATATAAACCGACTTTTCAATAAAAAATGTAAGGAGTAACATAAGCGGTGCCGCTGATATCATCCGAAGTGCAGTAAATTCAATTGCTGTAAATTCTAAAAGTCCATATTTCGCAATCGTAAAATTAATCCCCCAAATAATAACGACTGCTAAAATTAATAATTCAATTCCCCATCTTCTCATGCGTATCCCCTCCGCAAATATGATTATACAGAAAATTCAATCATATGTACATTTCATTATGTGAAAAAACCTTTGTATTGTATGAAACGTTTTGGTACATGAAATTATATCGGCGATTTTCTGAATATATCAGCGTAACTCCGATTATATCGGCGATTTTTCGAATATATCAGCGCAACTCGAATTATATCAGCGATTTTTTAAATATATCGACTTATCAACAAAAAACGACAAAAATAGCAGCTTATTCAATAAAAAAAGTGGTTCCAAAATACATTTTGGAACCACCTTTCCTTTACTACACTCGAACATGTAACTTCATATTTGGATTATAAAATTGGCTCGGGCTCTTCAGTTGAAAAGTCCCTCCACCTTCATGCCAATCAACTGTTAACTTATCATCCATAAATACAAGCTTTGTGCGATCTGCAATAAAGCTAAACTTGCTTGATTCAATATCCACATCGCGCTCATCTTTTTCTGCTACAGCTACTAAATCGATAATTCCGCTCATTACACAACCGCAACCTTCATTATCGTAAAATAACTTTATATATTTCGCTTCATTTGGAATCGTATCCACAATCTTTTTATATGCTGCTTCTGTTACAGTAACGTACATACTCTAATCTTCATCCTCTCTTCTCGTATCCTTCATATATTGTACCATCATTTTTTTCAAAAGATATATACAGAAAATTATGAACAATATACAATGTATGTAGTAAAGGAGGTTGTATCACTCATGCTCAAATTACTACGATACCCCATCTTCCTAGGTCTACTCGGTAGCTTTTTTATTTCTAGCGGTATAGTATTACACCACATATTTCCCTATACTCCTTCTATTGGTTGGATTTTAGGTTTTATTTGTTTTCTATCCGCTTCTTTCTTATTTTGCTATGAAAAACAAAAACATCTAATTAATTCAAGGAGGATAACATGCCAACTTTAAAAGAAATAGAACAATCACTCAATCATTTATTCGAAATAGAAAAATACGGAAAAGACAGTGCCTTTAGTCGATTTATCCCGGCCGTATATGATCCTATCCCATTTCCATGGCAAAATTTTTTTGAAGCCAATTTTATTGAGCTATTTAACGGTCTTATGATACGAGGAGCTGAAACTGTAAATAAAGTATTTTTAGCTGTTTTTCCTACAAATGACGTTCTTGAAACATTCATTTCACAATCCACATCTGGTGATTTACTTTTTATGCACCACCCACTTGTAATGGAATGCGGTGATCCGCTTGGAAAATCAGGTCGTGGTTTTATTCCAATACCTGAAAAATATTTGCAAGCGATAAAAGAAAAACAACTTTCTATATATACATGTCACGGACCAATGGATATTCATCAAACGCATGGAACGAGCATTTCAATTGCAAAAGTCTTACATGCTCACGTAGTTGACGGCTTTGCATATGAAGGCCCAGAACAAGAGCCAGTTGGCCTTATTTGTGAAATAGATGAAACATCCACAGAAGCACTCCAAAAGCGTCTAAAAAATCTCTTCCATATTCCTTATACAGACTTCGAAGGTAAACAACATGATTCTATCAAAAAAGTTGCAATTATTGCGGGATGTGGCGATGTCGTTTCTCTCATGAAACAAGCAGAAGCAAAAGGTGCTGAAGCATATATTACTGGGGAAATCCATTGCCATATCGACAATAATTACGGTAAACAGAAATACTCGCTCATTATGGATTACGTAAAAGAAACGAATATGTCACTCATCGGTGTATCACACTCTGCCTCTGAATATTTAGTGAAAGAAACATTGATGTATGATTGGTTTAAAGAGAATTTTGAAGTAGATGTTACTTTGGTTCCACAGGAAAAATGGTGGTTATAAATTTTTAAAGAGATAGCTAATTTAGCTATCTCTTTTTACTAAACTTAAAATAGAAAAAATTCGATATACAATACACTTTCACCCTACTGTTAAAATCTAAACACACAATACAATCAACCACACAAAAATATAGAATTCCTAATATACATATAGTAGTTCTATTTTAAAAACTAGATTTTCAAAATATAGAAAGGAGAACATACATGTACCCACGTAATTGTTTTAGTTGCGATGGCAGACGCCCCAGTGGTTCTAACGGGAATACTGGACCCACTGGACCCACTGGCATCACCGGATCTACCGGTATCACCGGACCTGCTGGCATCACCGGATCCACTGGAAGCACTGGACCCACTGGAGCTACCGGCATCACTGGACCCACTGGAAGCACTGGACCTGCTGGCATCACCGGATCCACTGGAAGCACTGGACCCACTGGAGCTACCGGCATCACTGGACCCACTGGAAGCACTGGACCTGCTGGCATCACCGGATCCACTGGAAGCACTGGACCTGCTGGTATCACCGGACCCACTGGCATCACCGGACCTACCGGCATCACTGGACCCACTGGAGCTACCGGCGCTACTGGGGGTACAGGAGCTGGCTTACAAAGTACTACCGCCTTTAGTCTTGCAGCCGCTCCCAACTATAAAGCCGGACAAGTTGTTACTTATACGAGCAGCGGCTATGTTGTAAAAAAGGATGCACCTCAAGGATTTCCTAATGTATCTCCAGATTATATCGTATTAGTAGAAAGTGGGCCTACTGGACCCACTGGTATTACTGGATCTACCGGAAGCACCGGACCTTCTGGCATCACTGGGTCCACTGGAAGCACCGGACCCACTGGCATCACCGGATCCACTGGCATCACTGGACCCACCGGCATCACTGGATCCACCGGCATCACTGGACCCACCGGCATCACTGGACCCACTGGCATCACTGGACCTACCGGCATCACTGGACCCACTGGAAGCACCGGATCCACTGGTATCACTGGACCTTCCGGCAGCACCGGACCCACAGGTAACACCGGATCTACCGGAAGCACCGGACCCACTGGAAGCACCGGATCTACTGGCATCACCGGACCTGCTGGTAACACCGGATCTACTGGAAGCACTGGACCCACTGGAAGCACCGGACCCACTGGAAGCACCGGATCCACCGGCATCACTGGACCCACCGGGCATACTGGACCCACTGGCATCACCGGATTCACTGGCATCACTGGACCCACCGGAAGCACCGGACCTTCTGGCATCACTGGGTCCACTGGAAGCACCGGACCCACTGGAAGCACCGGACCCACTGGAAGCACCGGATCTACCGGCATCACTGGACCCACCGGCATCACTGGATCCACCGGCATCACTGGACCCACTGGCATCACTGGACCCACCGGAAGCACCGGACCTTCTGGCATCACTGGACCCACTGGCATCACTGGGCCCACTGGCATCACTGGACCCACTGGCATCACTGGGCCCACTGGCTCCGCTGGTAGTGCTTCAGCAAAAAGTATTGTGTTTCAAGGAACAAATGCTGGTTTTCAACGTATAGCGGGATCTCCTGGAATTGACTCCAATGTTATTCCGTATGTCACTGCTGGATCTGGTAGTATAGTTGGTTTTACGGCGTCTATAAATGTAAATAACTTACCTGCTGCTGTTTATACAATTGATATTTGCAGGAATGTCCCTACAAACCTCACCGCTCCTACTTCCAGTTACATTCTAACTACTATTACTTTAACTACCACAGACAAAATTACCGGAACTATAGTATTTTCCATTAAACCGACGGATACTGGTTCCGGACAAATTCAAGTATTTAATCCTACTCCCGCAGTAGGTCCCGCTACTGTAACTTGGACTAGTATTACAACTGGAAACCTTGTTTCGAGAGGAGATGCTATATCCCTTTATATTAACCCTGGAATTACTGCGAGTGCTGTATATTCTATTTTCCTAATCACTGATCTATAAACTCACACTTAAAACCATTTATTCCACAAAAAAGACCCGAGATTCGGGTTAACAAATAACAGACAAGTTCATTATATACTTTCACTGCAAAATAACCATATTTCGGATTTTATTTTCCATATACTGCACTAATAGTGTGAACAATTTTGAATTTTTATTCAAAAAAAGGGGAGTTCACTCTCAAATAAGTGATCTCCCTTTTTAAAATAACTTTTCATGATATCGGCAATACAACCTTCACCGTCGTTCCAACCCCAACTTCACTTTCAAAACTTATTTTACCGTTGTGATCTTTAATAATTTTTTCTGTAACTACTAAGCCTAAACCTGTTCCCGTTTCTTTTGTTGTGTAAAAGGCTTCATTTAGCTTCGGGATTTTGTCTTTTGGAATGCCGCAACCTTCATCCTTAACTTGAACAATGATTGCATCTTCTACAGTCACTTTAATCGTAATCGTTCCGCCAACTGACATTGCTTCAATCGCATTTTTAATTAGATTAAAAAACACTTGTTTTAATCGTTTTTCATCGCATGTAATCGATGGTATGTCTTTACTATAAATACCTTGTATGTGCACACCTTGATTTAAAGCAGGCTTCCCCATAACTCGAATAACATACGCGATAATTTCTTCTATATTATGAACTTCTGATTCTATTGATTTAGATTTCTCAAATCCACTAAGTTCTGTAGCGATTGTATGAATTCGTTCTACTTCTTGTTTCATAATATCACTATATATTTTATCCTCTGGATATTTAACCGCTTGCTTATTTACAAATTTATCTAAATTAGCTAAAGGTCTTTTAATTTTGGAACCAATAACTGTAGCCATTTTCCCAACAGTTGCTAACTTTTCTGTTTGTTGTATTTCTTTATTCATCATCTCAAGCGTACGAACGTAAGATTGGAACCTTAAAAACATAATCCAACATATGATAGTAAATACGCTATATAATGCCATCGGGATTAAAACGAGTGATGAGTGAATCATGATTCCTATAAGAGCATATTTTCCAACAAGTATGCTCGGAACTAACCAAAAATATCTTTTATTCACAAAAAGTGGGGCAAATAAAATAAAAAATCCTTCTACTATATTCCCACCATCAAACTCAGCATCACTACCGTAGTAAATCATAATATTATGGATAAAATCTAATAGATTATATCCAATTAGAATAATATACTTTACTGCAAATGGATTTTTCCATTTCATAAAGTATATTCCAATGCAAAATAAAACCACCATCAGAAAATAAAGCCATAACCCTAAACCATCTTCAAATTGTCCTACTCCTTCTTGCTCTCCTCCTATTAAAGGTACAATAAATTCGTAGGCAAGATCGTATACAAAAAATATAATGAAAAATAAACTTAAATATATTTTCAGCGCCTTCATTTCTTCATTTTTAAATATACCGTCTTTATTCATATGGTAACTCCTAGCTTTTCTCCCACTTGTATTTCATTATTTCCACACTTTTTTGGAAGAATAATATCTATTCTCGTTCCCTTATCTCTTTCACTTGAAATATGTAACGTACCAAGGTGTTCGTTGACAATTCGATCTGCTACCGTAAGTCCCAAACCAATTTTATCTTGTTTTGTTGTATAAAAAGCTTCTGTAACACGAGCCACATTTTCTTTCTTAATACCGTAACCATTATCGATTACACTTAACATTACATAATCTTGTCCTTTATTTTCTAATCGTAACTCTAATGTGCCACCTTGCTCCATTGCCTCCAGAGCATTTTTTATGACATATAGAAAGACCCCTCTTATTTTTCGCTCATCACATTCAACTTCTATTATCTTTTCTTCGATATTAGACATAAGCTGGACAGTAGATTCATTCATTTTTTCTCGAAGAATTGCTACTGCTTGTAATGCAATTTCACCTATATTATGTTTTTTATAAATAGAGGGTTTACATGTAGCAACTTCCATCAATTCACTTATCATATTATTCATATTTTCTATTTCAAAAATCATCTGTTTATAAATAGGGTCCTCTTCATGCTTCTCTCGTTGTAATTGCGTAAACCCTTTTAATGAAGCAAGTGGATTTTTAATTTCATGTCCCACTGTCGCTGCCATCTTTCCGATTACTGCTAATTTTTGTGATTCACTAGCAATCTTAATACTTTCCTTTACCGCTGAAAGGTATTGTATAAATCGATTTAAAATGATGTATACCGCTATTAATATGAGTGTATACATAATGAGGTACATAAATCCTTTTACTTCCTTTAATACAAATAAGTAAATTACATATTTCCCTACAATAGTTGAAAGTACAAACACAAAATATTTTTTATTTAAAAATATAGGTACAAAGAAGATGAGAATAATTTCTATTATATTTACCCCATCAAATGCCGCCTTATTATAAAGCATATACGAAAGTATGTTAGCAATTTCTATTCCTATGTATGCAAATACACATGCATATTTCACAAAATTCACTTTCTCTTTTTTTATTAAATATACATTTACACCGAGTATTGCAGTTCCGCAAATAACTTGCCATAGTATGCTATGTCCCTTATCCGTTAGTGATTTATTTTCTAATACGATTGCATAGAGAATTTGGTATGAAACAACAATGACGTATAGCACCCACAAAAAGATTTTGGCATTCCTTTCTTCTTCTTTATATGATAGAAAACTTTCTTTCACTTCAACACCCCTTCAACATAATATCTCGAAGAATACCATTTATTATAATAAATGATTTTCTTATACAAACAAAGATAAATCGAACATTTGAGGAAAATCATCCCAACGCTTTAATACTTTCAGACGATATGTAATCATAAAAATTATAAACAATAATACGTATATTATGTGGGAGAGATTTTATATAAATGGTAAAAAATGAAGGAAAGTTTGGTGTCTTAATAGAACGAAAACCTACGCTCCTGGCGTATGAATAGGAGGCTCATTCATGTTTGTTACCGTCGAGAAAGATGTGCATATTTTTGTGCAAGATGTTAATCCCGGTCCCGGTAGTAAAACCGTGTTCTTCGTTCACGGTTGGCCTTTAAATCATCAAATGTACCAATATCAGCTCAACGTATTACCACAGCACGGTTTCCGCTGCATCGCTATGGATATACGCGGAAATGGGCAATCCGATAAACCATGGACTGGTTACACATACGATCGTTTAGCAGACGATATCGCCATTGTCCTAGAAGCACTTCAAGTCGAAAATGCTACATTAGTCGGTTTCTCAGTAGGCGGTGCTCTTTCCATTCGGTACATGTCTCGCTATAATGGTCAACGTATTTCTAAACTTGTATTAATCGATGCCGTTTCCCCCTCTTTCGTTAAAAATCAAGAATCTCCCTATGGTGTCCCAAAAGAACAAGCAGATACTCTCATTAATCAAATGTATGCTAATCTACCTAAATTTTTAAATGATGTGTCTTTATCATTTTTTAATAGAAACTTAGGATTCGCTACGTTAGAATGGTTTTCTTATCTCGGTATGCAGTCTGCTTCCTATGCTCTCATCAAAATATTGCAAGCAGCCGCAAATGAAGATGTAACGAAAGATTTAAGTAAAATTAACGTGCCAACAAAAATATTCCACGGTATTCACGATCAACTTATCCCATACAAAAGCGCTGAACTTACGCAAAAGCGGATTAAAAATTCTCAGTTACATCCTCTCACCAATAGTGGTCACGGCTCCCCAATCGATCAAGCGGATGAATTAAACGAAGAACTTATAAAGTTTTTGCATTCATAAAAACCTATGCCAAATCGTATCGATAGGAACGTAGTTTTCAAAAACGTTAAAATTCACACATTTCTCACAAATCAATTGATAAAACGATTACATTTTCATTTATACTAAATGTACAAGTAATACTCCCTAAACCCAGCTTGTCTGGTTACCCCGTTAAATACTATAAAAAAGAACTTGTATCGTTATACAAGTTCTTTTTGTTTCTTTTATCCCGCTTTAACGGGCACTAAGACCCCCACCTCAAAATTCAGTAAAGCAAAGAAGTTAGGTGGGGGTCGGGCTACCCATAAAAGTCCAATTGGTGAGGGCTGATAATCAGTGGGGGATGAAGACCCCCACCACTGATTAAAGTTTCACTTTATTTAAAGAGGATATCTTTACTATATTGATTTCCGACGAGTAAATCATATTGGAGCATTTTATATTGCTCTAACATTTCTTTTTGTTTCTTTGTTAAATCATTGATTACTTCTCCATTTTTATCAACTTTTAATTCATCTCTAAGCACCGGTATTTCCTTGTAAAATCCCGATAAAAATTGATAGAATAAAGATTTATTTAATCCTGCATAATCAAAAATAAGATTAGAAAAATAAATTGGACTTACTAAACCTAAATTATCATTTGGCATATCAAAGTTTGCGTACATTAATAGCGGCGTTTGGGCCATCGCTAAACGTTCGCTCGGTGTTTTTTCATTCGTTATATACCCATTCTCTTTATAAAAAGATTTATTTTTTCCTAATGATGGAAGATGATCCCCAAAAAACACTAATAATGTAGGTCTATCTAAATTATCTAGTTGCTCTATTAAATATTGAAGAGCCTCATCTGAACGTCTTAACCCTTCTGTATACGTTTCTAATTCTCCCTTTGATTCTTCATTATCTAGACCGCTAATTTCTATTAGGTTTTCACCAAATCGGCCTTCTGTAAATGGAAAATGATTTTGCATCGTAACTGCATGAATAAATGTAGGTTGTTTTTGTTTCTCTAACTCAGCAATTATCTCTTTACTCATCGCTAAATCACTAATATAATCTCCATCAATATCGACATTTTCCATCGTATCAGCTGCATTAAACTTATCAAACCCTAACACCCTGTATACGTCATCGCGTTTGAAAAATGAGCGACCAAATGAATGAATTGCACTTGTGTAATACCCTTCTTTTTTCAACGCCGTAGGGATTGATGGAATTTCTTTCTTATTTGTAATAACCTGCTGATATGGTATAGAACCTGGCTTTAACAAACTCATTGAATAACTCGTTAATGCCTCAAATTCAACGTTCGCCGTATTTCCCCCAAATGTAGGAGAAATAGTTTGTCCACCAGGAAAGTTTTCTATATAATGATGCAAATTTGGTACAGGATCTTCACTAAAAGAAAGGTTAGTTACTTTCGTCGGATCCCAAAACGATTCACTCATTACAAAAATAATATTCGGTTTCTCTTTTTTCTTTTGGCTCTCTATATTTCCACTATATTGTTTTTTTATATCGTTTGCTATTTGAAGCATATTTTCTTTAGAATAATTTTTTGGTTTTTCCATAACTGTTGTATCTAAATTGCTAATAAACCCAAGTACAAAACCATTTGAAGCATAGTTCTCATTTTGATCCCACAAAACAAAATCTACACCTGATTTTTGAAATACTTTATCCATAAATGTGTTCGCAAAATTACCATACGCATATAGAACAAAAATAGATCCTACTACTAATAAAGCTCTTATTCCTAGATGAGTCTTTACATTTTGAATATATCTTCTCATATATATCCCTGCTACAATACAAGCCACGATACTTAAGATAATGACAAAAATATAACTCCAGCTAAAATAGTCCATCACCATCGGTATAACAGATTGCATATGCATAATTTGTGTGAAATCAGAAGGATACAGCGGATCACCTCTAAAAATAAGCTTTAAATAATTCACAATACCTAAAATGACTAACGTACAGCTCGTTAAAATCATACTTAGAAAAACCTTGCCTATTAAATTATAAACAAGAATGTATATTGCATAAATTGCTACAAAACTTAATATAAACTGCATGTTATAAAAGTAAATCCAATTCATTGCCTCTATGAAACTCATATTAACTTGCATGACAATATAAAATAACGCTACTGTATGAGCTAGTAAAAATAATATAAAATGCACTCGTAGGGATGCCCTAAGTATAGACATCTCTTTTTTATTAAAATGTGAAATATAAAATGTTATGCCCCATATGAAAATCATCATAACAATTAAAACAAGATTTTGATTTAAATGAGCTTTCATTATGTCTAAATTAAAAACCTTTAAAATCATAAACAGCATAGTTATTACTAATAAAGTCACCATACTACTTATAATGCTAGAAATTAATATATTTCTTTTTGGAAGATCAAAAAGTGTAGAACCATACTTCAATTCATTCCCTCGTTTCTATGTCTTAATTTCCCCCGCATCGAAAGAACTACTTCTATAAAAATAACATATATGACATATTTCGTCTGCATACTTGCTTCTATCATAAATGTATTGTCTTAATATTACCTTAATCACCAGTTAAATTGTGGTATACAAATTACTCATTCTTGAAAAACTTAATTTCAGCATTCCACTTTATGATATAATAACTATGTTTTGGAAATCCTTAATACTATTAAAGATTTCACATGAAAATACGAAAGAATTAATAAAAAAGGAGTTGCTCATTTTTGCTTACTAAGTTTAAGAGTTTGCCTAAAGCGGTATATGCAATTTTGGCGCTTTCTTTCCTGTTGCACGTTTTTTGTTTAGTAAAACAGCCAGGATTAGATGGAGAGTTAGTCAAAGTAACATATGGTGCAAATGATGCCTTTAACTATTCGTTAACAGCTGAACAACTATTAAAACATGGTGTATTTGGTTATGTGTATTTAGAACCTAGTGAAGTTCCAGGGAAAAATGCATATATTACACCAGGTCAGCCATTACTATTAGCTGGCGCTATGATTATTTCTGATATTACATCAATTCCTTACTATTACGTAGCAACTGTTATTAACATGATTATGAACCTATGCACAGTGCTATTAGTATTCTTAATAGGAAAAGAATTGTTCGAAAAAAACATTTATGGAATTGTTGCAAGTATTTTATATGCTATTTATCCAAGTAACTATACATACTTCCGTACATTGCTAACAGAAGTTCCATCCATATTCTTATTAGCGTTATGTGTATATGTATTTGTTCTCGCATGGAAATACAATAAAGTGAAATTCCATATATGGTTTGGAATTGTCGTTTCAATTTTACTTATGTTCCGTCCAAATCCAGCTCCAATGATGCTCATTCCTGTTCTTGTTGTGTTATTTACATATGGATTTAAAGACTCCATTCGAATCGGATTGTTATGGTTTATCGGACCTTTCTTTATTATTGGTGCATGGGTTGTTCGTAACTATTTAGCACTCAACCAATTTATTTTATTCTCAACCCAAGGTGCTGACCCACTAATTGCGGGTGCTGATCCATTTAATAAAATTGGATATGAAAATATAGTAAATGAAATGAGAGCCAAAGGCTTAGATGACAAAGGGGCATACGCAAAAGAATTAATCAAGAACGGCTTTAAGACGGACTTCACTTATTGGTTCTCTTGGTTCACTGTCGGTAAAACAATTGAATTATTCAAAACAGCTCCTGCTGTAGACCAATACCGTATTCATAACTTTATGCAACTATGCCATAGAGTGTTTATTATCGGCACATTCTTGAGCAGCTTCTGCTTCATGCTAAATTCATTTAAACATAAACGCGTTATGATGCTAGTAGCAAGTTCTATTATTTACATTATCTTCTCAAACTTATTCTTAGCAATTAATCGCTATGGATTTTTCATTAATCCCCTTATGTGCTTAATTCTTGCATACGGATTAATTCACATTGTGCAGAAGCTTCCATTCTTCCGCACTAACCAAGCATAATAAGAAAGAGGTCGTCCAACGGTGGACGACCTCTTTCTTATTACCCCACACTTTGCACACAGCCAATTTGTCCATTCTGTAATCACACTTTAATTCCGTATGTATGTGTTTCTGTATTTGTCAAAATATCTTTCACAACACTACTCACTATTTTACTTATAACTTCAAGTTTTTTACAACTATTACTATAACAAAAGAACCCGCCCCCACCTAACTTCTTTGCTTTCGCTCAATTTTGAGGTGCGGGGCGGGCTGCCCGTTAATGCGGGATAAAGTATTATATAAAAGGAAACAGCCATATTTTCCATACGATACATACGAGTACAATAACTACAAAATCAAAAAAATCTAATCTCGGTCCTTTTTTCATATTCATCTCTAGCCATAAATGAAGCCATTTTATTTTTGTGTATTTTTGGATGTTTTTCTTTGCAAATCGGTAAATGAGCACTTGCATAATAAAAAACCCGACTACAAAAATAAACAAGAAAATAAGAAAATCGACCACAAAATTCCTCCTTATTTTTGCAGCGATTTTTCTACGATATGATTTTTCAAAACCCACTCTTCAAATTGAGCACTTCCAAATTCCCAACTAAGATCACGAGCATGTACAGAAAAAACGTAATAACCAGCATATTCGTCCATAAATTTCCCCGTCTCAATCCCATCTTTCTGAAGACCATATGCTCCAAAATTAAAATATACATCCCACACGTCTTCATTCTTCCGTTTATAAGCAATCGATTCCATATCGCATTCTGTTCCGAAATAATCAAGATGTAAATGTACGCTATCATCATATTCGTACTCCATTTTATCACCCCTTATATTTGTACTTCTTTATCCCCAAAAAAATTCCTGCTATCTACACTCACATATGGGCACTTACCTACATATCATGCTTGTAGAGTGACTTCTAGGAGGTGTTATATAGTGAAAAAATTAATAGCTGTTTTTTGTATCATGTTACTAGCTGTCTTCACATTTGCTGCTTGCAGTAGTAAAAAAGAAGATACGAAAGAACAAACTCAAAATGTTCGCGTCGGCGAAGTTACCCATTCTCTCTTCTATGCCCCGTTATATGTCGGGATTGAAAAAGGATTTTTTAAAGATGAAGGATTGCATGTTGACCTCCAAACAACAGCTGGTGGAGATAAAACGATGACCGCCCTATTATCTGGCGGGATTGATATTGCTCTCGTCGGTTCTGAAACATCTATTTACGTTCATCAACAAGGCGCAAAGGACCCAGTCATTAACTTCGCACAACTTACACAAACAGATGGAACATTTTTAGTTTCGCGTAAAAAATTAGACTCTTTTAATTGGAATGACGTAAAAGGTGTTACGTTTTTAGGACAGCGTAAAGGCGGCATGCCACAAATGGTTGGAGAATACGTTTTAAAGAAAAATGGCATTGATCCTCACAAAGATACAAATTTAATCCAAAACATCGAATTCGCTAACATTGCAAATGCCTTTGCATCTGGTACCGGAGAATTTGTACAGCTCTTTGAACCGACTGCAAGTATATTTGAAAAAGAAGGTAAAGGTTATATCGTCGCTTCGTTCGGAAATGAATCTGGTACTGTTCCGTATACAACGTTCATGGCAAAAGAAAGTTTCTTAAAGAAAGATAAAGCTGCTGCTGAAAAATTCACACGGGCGCTCTATAAAGCACAACAATGGGTTGATACTCATAGCCCAGAAGAAATTGCTGATGCCGTTTCTCCGTTATTTAAAGACACTTCAAAAGACATTACAGTAAAAGTAATTGAACGGTATAAAAAGCAACATTCTTATGCGACAAATCCACTATTAGATGCTGAAGAATGGAAACAGCTCCAAACGATTATGAAAGACGCTGGCGAATTACAAAAAGAAGTTCCACATGAAGCGCTCGTCAATACGAAAATTGCCGAAAGCGTTATTAAGAAATAGAGGCGAAGTGTATGAGTTTTTTACAAATACGTAACGTTTCTCACTGCTTTTTCGCAAAAGAGAATGCCAAATTGATTCTCGAAGATATGAGCTTACAAGTGGAAGAAGGCGAATTCATTTCGATACTCGGCCCAAGTGGTTGTGGCAAAACGACACTCCTCTCCATTATTGCCGGGCTTCTTGATCCAATTGAAGGTATCGTCTTTTTAGATGGTGAGCCCATTACAACGAAAACTTCATCTATGGGATATATGTTACAGCAAGACTACTTGTTTCCTTGGAAGACAATTGAAGAAAACATTATGCTTGGACTTCATATACGAAAAATTTACGATGAACAGACGAAAGAACATACTTTACAGCTTTTAAATCAAGTCGGTCTACATGATGTAGAGCAGCAATATCCTCGTGAACTATCCGGTGGTATGCGTCAACGTGCCGCCCTCGTTCGAACGTTAGCGACCGACCCCAAAATTTTATTGCTAGATGAACCTTTTTCAGCGCTCGATTATCAAACGAAATTGAAACTAGAAGATCTCGTTTTCAGCTTACTACACAAATATAAGAAAACGTCACTACTCGTGACACATGATATTGAAGAAGCCATTGCGATGAGTGATCGTATTTATTTACTGCAAGCGAATCCTGGAAAAATTGCAAAAACATTTATCGTCCCAGAAAGCATCCGTTCCTTATCACCGTTAGAATCACGCCACCACCATGACTTCCCATCCCTCTTCCAAAATATATGGAAGGAGCTGGAGCGTCTTGGATAATATAAAACAACTACATGAACAGTTTCGGAAAAAAGAACGCAGGCGCGCATGGTTAGCACGCTCTTTACAACTTTTACTGCTCATTCTTTTCTTTGCACTATGGGAGATAGCTAGCAAAAAAGAATGGATTGATCCTTTACTCTTTAGCTCTCCTTCAAGCATTTGGGAGCTCTTCCTTAGTAAATGGATGGACGGTTCGCTTTTGGTTCACATATGGACGACATTACTTGAAACGGGATTAGGCTTCATTCTTGGAACAGTGCTCGGCGCTATTATCGCTACTTTCCTTTGGTGGCTACCACTTCTCGCCCGCGTACTCGATCCATATCTCGTCGTCCTAAACGCCATGCCAAAAGTAGCACTTGGTCCGATTATCATTGTAATCTTCGGTCCAAATATTTCTTCGTCAATTGCAATGGGAGTAATCATTTCCATCATCATTACCATTCTCGTTATTTACAGCGCATTTCAAGAAGTCGATTCTAACTATATAAAAGTGATGGACACATTTGGCGCAAATAAATGGCAATGCTATAAACAAGTCGTTCTCCCTGCATCTTTCCCAGCCATTATTTCAACGTTAAAAGTGAACGTTGGATTATCATGGGTCGGTGTTATATTCGGCGAACTTCTCGTCTCTAAACAAGGCCTTGGCTACTTAATTAGCTACGGATTCCAAGTATTTAATTTCACACTTGTTTTACTGAGCGTACTACTCACGTGCGTCCTCGCAACACTTATGTATGTGTTTGTTGAGGCATTTGAAAAACTTCTAATTGGGAAACGAAAAAGAAGCTGACTTAGAGCGATAGACTATAGTCAGCTTCTTTCTTTTACTTTTTATCACACATCTTTGTTTCATTTTTAACATTTCCATCCGCAACCGTAACTGTATGGAAACAATCTTTCACACGTACTGTAACGACATTATCTTTTCGATCTATCACATGATAATCATTAAACTTTTTATCCAATGCACTACGAATTTGCTCCCCTTCAAAAATCGGAAAACCGTGAGACATTACCCAAATGAGACCAGCGACAGCAAGAATCGTTTTCATACGTTTCATTACCTCCTCGAGAGTAAACTTATAGTCCCTATAACACGCGCATTATAATTGTGTCTAAATTGTGACATTTTTATACTAATTCTATTTTATAGTTATAGTTCCTTCTTCTTTTTGATAAAAATACAGAATTTTCAATTTTATCAACATAAAAAACGTAAAGAACTACAATTCTTTACGTTTTCTTAGCTAACATATATAACTCGCATTAGTTACCACTTTGTTGTTCTATCTTTAAACGTTTCCGTTCTATTTTTTCAAAATAAGGATCTACAATTTCATCACCATCAATATAATAAGAAGCTAAAAAGAAGTAATTTTCATTATCATCTTCTTTTTTCCGCTCTGCCTTTTTCATATCTGCACTTTCATGCTCTTCTATTTCATAATCTTCTACTGCTTCAAGCTCAGATAATCCATCTATTTTTTCATATACTTTTTGAAGTTTCTTATCTCCTATTTCCACGCATTCTTTTTCTGTTTTACACACTTCTTTTTCTTTCACACTCTTCATAGAACTCTCGCACCCTGCTAACGATAACCCCTACTAACTTGCATACAGTCTCTTCATGCATTCCTCCATCAATACATTCTACAAAAATATCATAATCATTTTTTAACGAATATGCGATAATAAATCACAAAAATTGTAAGGAGGTTTCCTATGGTTCGGGCAGTCTTCCAGAAAGTTTATCAGCGACTTTTCGAATATATCGACCGTAACTTGAAATATATCGACTTACCGACAAAAATTGACAAACAAAAAAGAAGCCGTTTGTTCAAAAACGCCTCCTCTTCCTTTATGACTCATATACAGTAAACTGCGGTTTACTTGGATGATCTATCACTAGCGCATCGTCTGGAAACTTTGAAACTTTTTGATATAAGGCAATGTCACCCATGCAACCTGCTGTTAGTAGAATTCCTAAAAATGAGAGTGGCTCCAGATTCATAGCTAATCCCAATACAATTGGCAAAATTCCAGTCGGTAAAAACGGTAACATTAACACTTTCTTCATTTGCTTTACTGTAATTTCTTTTTTAGAATGCGCATATGCAACACCTAATTTCCAATTGACGCCCCATTTTAGTTCACTCCACGGCACGCCTCCGATATAACGAAATCCTATTAGATGTATCGCTTCATGAATACAAACGAGAACAATCATTCCAATAATCAAAAGAAACATAGCGGGCAATGTAAAGTCAAATTGAACCTCGCCTGAAAGAAATATATGCAAATAACCAATTCCAAACGCCAACGCAAATATTGTAAGTAATGAATAGATATTTAACTTAACCATCGAAACAGTAACAGTCGTTTCTTTCCTTTTATCCATCTTCTCCCTCCTAAAATGTAAATATATCTTTACAAAAATTGTATAATATATCCAAATAAATATAAAGATATATTTACATTTATTCTTACACACAAAAAAAGAAACCGGCTACTTTACTTCGTAAAACAGCCGATTTCTTCTATATGTTTCATCGTACGCGCCAATACATCGTCGCGCATTATAAAGCTAAATTTTCTATCTGTTTTAATGTTGTCAGGAATGTCTGTTAATAAAACAGATCCTTTCGTTTCTTCGTAATGCGTATGTTGTTCTACCGCACTAATTGTTGCAAAATAAATGTTTTTAATGATTATTTTGTCTTTTCCAGATACTTTATATTGTCCTAAGTAAGTTAAATCAGAAACTATGCCGCCGGTTTCTTCATGAACTTCTCGAACTGCCGCTTCTTCCGGTGTTTCCCCTAGTTCTACTTTTCCACCTGGAAATTCAAGACCGCGACGTAAATGATGCGTTAATAACCATTGATCCCCGTACCGGCATACAACCCAAACATGCTTTGGCTCAGGAGAAAATGGATAACGTTCAAACGATAATTGTACAGTGTTGTGGTAATAATCTTTAAATTTGTACATGCCATTACTCCCCTATTGATGGTTACAAGTTTTTCCTACCACAAATTGTAGCATATTCTCGCTTTTCTGCATAATATTATCCAATTATAATCCATTGATTATTCCCATTTGCGCGACTAATTCTTTCGTCTCATGATTTCCTAAATCGTAAATCATTTTATATGCTTTTTGTAGTTGTTCATCATATCGGTCATTATTTGAATCATGATGATACTCAACAAATGGAACGTGGGAGCGTACAAATGAACCTAAATCCTCTACATACGCTTGATCAAAGTACTCTCTTAACTCCGTAATTTCCTCATCATTTGCGGAAATCTCAAAATTATACGTATCCGCTGTCTTCACTTGTGAAATTTGACCGTTTCCTATTGATATATAATATGTTTTTTTCTGCTCCATGTAACACCCTTCTTTCATCCTTTTTATTTCTATTGTTTTCATCAATTACAAAATTATGTAAAATAAAGAAAAGGAGGGATTCCATGTTTAAAATATTAATTATCGGTATTATCATCGTCCTAGTCATACTAGTACTCTCCATCATGACGATTAATAAAGGCTACGCTTATAAACATTCCGTCGATAAACTAGAAGATAATCCTTATACAAAAAATAATAAGGAGAATTCATAATATGTTTCGTATACTTCGCATTGGAATCGCGCTCACTGTAATTATTATTTCAGCAATCGGACTCTATACGGGGCAAAATACCTTTCTCCCCCTTTCACAATTTCTATTAGGAGCTTTAATGTTTCTCATTGCTATTGAACAAATAAAGAAAAAGGATTCCGGAACAGGATTTATTTGTATTGGTGCTGGAGTTTTCACCTGGATCGTTCTCATCATTAGCCATATAAAATAGTAGGGGGAATATACATGTTAAAAGGATTACGGATTACTTTTGCACTCATTGCATTATGTATAGTAATTTACGGATATTTTACTGGTAATAGAGAAATAATGCCTTACATGTTCATTTTCTTAGGGTTAATGGCTTTCACTATAGGACTAGGGGAAATAAAACAAGAGAGAAAATCTAGTGGTATATTTGCTTTTCTCGCTGGATCTGGTGCTTTATTTCTTAGCTTCTCAGAACTATTTCGGTAAATAATCTATTTAAGGGGACATTACATGCTAATTGGATTACGGATTGCTTTAGGACTTTTCACGCTTCTCATACTCTTTCTTTGCACTTATATCCAGATTACCAATCTGTTTCTCACTTCTCCCATACGTACAATTTATTCTCAGTTGTTTCTTTATTCTTGTTGGAATTAACGAATTTATATCCGGACGAAAATCAATGAGCATTCCGTTTTTTTTCGTTTCTATTCTTACACTCTTCGTTCTCATATCAAACTACCTTCGCTACGTATAGAATGAAATCTTGAGCAATTTCGCATTTACAAGCACGTAATAAAATAGGGATGATTTTTTGTCAACTTTTGTCGGTAAGTCGATATCCAGTGTCGAAACGTCGATATATTAAAAAAATCGTTGATATATTTCAAGTTACGGTCGATATATTCGAAAAATCGTTGATATAATTTCATTTATTATCATGCCACAAAAAAACTGCCCTTTTACAGGCAGTTTTTCTTCTTATCCAAATACTTTCTCAAGTTCATCTTTATCTTGGCTTAACCAGAAGTTCATTAAGCGTTTTGCTCCTTCTAAATCGTGAAGCTTCGCTTGACCACATTGTGTTTCATTTGCAGCTGGAATTTCTGTAATTTGAACCGCATCTTTTAATGTTAATTCTAATAAATCAATGATTTCTCGAACTGTCGGTGTTCCGCTTACTACAAGGTAATACCCTGTTTGGCAGCCCATTGGTGAAATATCGATAATATCAAAATGCGGATAACGATCAATATATTTACGTAAATTAAATGCTAATAAATGTTCTAACGTATGAATAACATCTGGTTTCATTGCTTGTTTATTCGGTTGGCAAAAACGAATATCAAATTTATTTACAATACCGTCACTACCTACATTGTGAACTCCGCAATGTCTTACATAAGGTGCCTTTACAATCGTATGATCTAATTCAAAGCTTTCTACTGATGGCATACAACATCTCTCCCGCTTTTAATTTAATTCCGTTATATCCAATATGATATAACGGAAATGCACATTAGTAAAGTATTATGTACAGTCGTGCTATAATACTTTAAGAATATGCTGAAAAGGAGATCGTTATGAAACAGATTTTTATTGGGATTATACGCTTTTATCAAAAGTTCATTTCTCCGATGACACCACCCACTTGCCGCTTTTATCCAACTTGTTCTCATTACGGATTAGAGGCGTTTCAAAAGCATGGTGCACTCAAAGGCTTTTGGCTTACTTGTAAGCGTATATTAAAATGTCACCCTTTCCACCCAGGAGGATTTGATCCTGTCCCAGATAAAAAGGATGACAAAGTACATTCTTAATTGTCGTAACCATTCACAACTAAATCTAATTTTCCTGTATCAGGATCGATAACAAGACCGTGAACAGGTACTTCTTCCGGAAGTAATGGGTGGTTGCGAAGTACTGATACGCTATGTTCTACACTTTCTTCCACACTAGAGAAGCCGCGCAAGAATTGTTCTAAATCGATTCCAGAATAACGAAGCATATCTAATTTCTCTTCTGTTACACCGCGTTCTTTCATTTTCTCAATCGTACTGCTTGCTTGAATTTTTGCCATACCACAATCGTGGTGACCAACTACACATACTTCATCAGCGCCAAGTTCATATACAGCGACTAAAATACTACGCATAATACTTCCAAATGGATGTGAAATAACAGCGCCTGCTACTTTAATAATTTTCACATCGCCGTTACGCATATTCATCGCTTTCGGTAATAGTTCAACAAGTCTTGTATCCATACAAGAAATAATTACCATCTTTTTGTTTGGAAATTTCCCCGCTACAAACTCTTCATACTTTTTCTCTTCCACAAATTTCTCATTGTATTGCAAAATCTCTTCTAATGACTTCATAGTAAAAGGCCCTCTTTTCTCTCGTTTACACTACATAAATAGTGTACCAAAATATGAAAAACTCAAAAAGGATATCGCTTTATAGTAAAAATAAGATATTTTCAGATAATCGACATAATTCTTTCAAAATATACACACAGCTTTGTAACAAGTCTCACATACTTTAAACGCATTTTCACTATAAACTGATTGTAGATAATGTAAAAAAGGAGTGAATATTTATTATGTCCGACGTTCTGTTACTGAGTCGTTTTCAATTTGCAATTACTGTTTTTTATCATTTTTTATTTGTACCTTTGACAATCGGACTTGTTATTTTAGTAGCGTGTATGGAGACTCAATACGCCCGCACATTGAATCCAACATACCGCAAAATGGCAAATTTCTGGGGTAAATTATTTACAATTAACTTCGTAATGGGGATTATAACCGGGATTACGATGGAATTCCAATTTGGAACAAACTGGTCTGAGTACTCCAAATATATGGGAGATATTTTCGGATCACCTCTCGCAATTGAAGCACTCGTTGCCTTTTTCTTAGAATCTACTTTCATGGGAATATGGTTATTCGGTAAAGACAAAATTTCACCAAAGTTCCGTGCCTTCTGTATGTGGATGGTTGCACTTGGAACAAATATTTCCGCCCTTTGGATTATTACAGCAAATGGCTTTATGCAAAACCCTGTTGGCTACGTCGTACGTAACGGCCGCGCTGAATTAAATGATTTCTGGGCACTCGTTACGAATCCATACGCTTGGAATATGTTCTTCCATACTGTAGTTGGTTGTTATATTGTTGGTGCTTTCTTCGTCATGGCAATTAGTGCCTATCACTTATTACGTAAAAATGAAGTTGAATTCTTCAAAAAATCATTTAAGTTTGGCTTATTGTTAGGCTTATTTGCCGCAACAATTACACCGTTTATGGGACATCAATCTGGTGTATCCGCAGCTAAATATCAACCTGCTAAAGGTGCTGCAATGGAAGCTGTTTGGGAAACTGGAAAAGGACAAGGCTTCTCGATTGTTCAAATTCCTGATGTAAAAAACGAAAAGAACTTTGAATTCCTAACGATTCCAAAGTTAGGAAGCTTCTTCTATACAAATTCATTTGATGGCGAAATTGTTGGTTTAAAAGATATTCCGAAAGAAGATCGTCCAAATGTTAACCTCGTGTACTATAGCTTCCGCTTAATGGTTGCACTTGGTATGTTCTTTATGGCATTAACTTGGTACGGTTTCTACTTAAACCGAAAAGGAAAACTAGAAAACTCAAAACGTTACTTAAAAATTACAATATGGTCTGTTTTACTACCATATATCGCAATTAATGCTGGTTGGATTGTTGCCGAAGTAGGTCGTCAACCATGGACAGTATATAAACTCATGCGTACCGCAGAATCTGTATCACCTATATCTGTCCCACAAATTTGGTTCTCATTAATTAGTTTAATCTTGTTCTACACTTTACTTTTAATCGCAGACGTATACTTAATGCTGAAGTTCGCAAAAAAAGGACCAGCAGCATTAGAGGAACCTGCTACTGAGGGAGGTGCAGCTCATGTCTCATGATATGCTTGCGATTATCTGGTTTGGTTTATGGGGCGTGATTTGGACAGTTTACTTTATTCTTGATGGATATGCACTTGGTAACGGAATGATTTTTCCTTTCGTTACGAAAGACCGACAAGAACGAAATCAATTACAAGAAGCAATTGGCCCGTTCTGGGGCGGTAATGAAGTGTGGTTAATTACAGCTGGTGGCGCAACATTTGCTGCCTTCCCAGTCACATATGCAAATATGTTTAGTTATTTATATACACCGTTATTCTTAGTATTACTTGCACTATTTGCTCGTGCTGCTGGACTGGAATTCATGCATAAAGATGATTCACCAATTTGGCAAAAAACTTGTAAATGGGCATTTGCAATTGGTAGTTTCTTAATTGCTTTCCTATTCGGTGTTACATTTGCTAATCTTTATTACGGGCTACAAATCGGAAAAAATGGCTATGAAGGAAATTTACTTAGCTTACTAAATCATTACGGTATTTTAGGAGGTCTGTTCTTCACTGCTATATTTGTCGTATCCGGTGCCCTTTGGGTCATGATTAAAACGACTGGTGAAGTATCTGATCGTGCTTATAAAATCGCAAGACCGTTTTCAATGGCAGCTGCTATCATTTTAGCTATTTTCTATGTAGCAACTGCTAATCGGACAAACTTATTCCAAAACTTTACGGAATATCCGGTACTATTCATTCTTCCAGTACTTGCAATGCTAATGAGTGTACTCGCACTTATTATGGTGTACAAACATAAAATTGGCCTTGCATTCACATTCGTTTGCTTAACAATCGCAATGTTTATGACAACTGGCTTTGCAGGTATGTTCCCAAGAATGTTACCATCTCGTATTAACGATGCATACAGTACAACGTTATACAACGCAGCTGGTAGTCAATTAAACTTAAAAATTATGTTCTTCGTTGCAATGGTTATGGTACCAATTGTTATTGGCTATCAACTTTGGAGCTACAGTATCTTTAAAAATAAAATTCATAAAGACTCTGCTAAAGGGTATCACTAAAATGAAAAAAGACACTTCGTTTGAAGTGTCTTTTTTATACGTATGATTTTCGATAAGATGTTATATTTCTAATCTAACAACTATAATACAGAAGAATCATTAACAGCTCACAGCTAAAGTGTAACATACAACAAACATGTTACTTTATGCAATTTTGCATATAAAAATTATAACGTAGATTGGATTACTTGATCATATACATCGCTATCCCCTACATCTGATGTACTAATCCCGCTAAATGTTTGTACTTTAATCCCTGTATTCGATGATCCCGATCCATTATAAGCTTTCGTTTTTTCAATCGGCTGCACGTTATATTTATCTCCTAAATTAATCGTTCCATTGCAGTTTTCAATAATAACGCCTTCCACAACTGACGGCATTTTGTCACCTACTTTCATTTCCTTACTTTCATTTTATGAAAAGTGCCTAAAAAAATAGCATGTCTCCATAAGAAAAAGCACTCAAATTGAGTGCTTTTTCTTATTTACCTTTTTTCTTTTTCTCACAAGCAATTCCATCGCCATCACGGTCTAAATGCTTACCGTAATATGGACTATCTCTTGTAATGTCATAATATCCCGCATCGTTTGCCTCTTTACAGTTAGCAAACCGTTTTGGATCTGGCTTTACTTCTGGTTTCGGTTCTGGTTTCGGCTGTGGTTGTTTTGCTCCTGGTCTTTCTTCAAGTGGTAACGTTGCATTATATAAGAACTGAACATATTGCTCACGACTTACATGCATTTTAGGTGCGAATGTACCGTCACCAGTTCCAGCTGTAATATAATTTGATTTAATTGCAGTAATCGCAGGATTCGCCCATCCATTTCTATCTACATCCGGGAAATTATGATCCCCTCTAATTTGCAATTGGAATCCTCTTGTCAAAATTTGTGCCATTTCTTCACGAGTTAACGCATCTTTCGGTCTGAATTTCCCAGTGTTATCTCCAACGAATACGCCCATCTCTGTTAAAGCAAGAATCTCTTTTTTAAACATAGTTGAACGATCCGTAACATCTTTATATGGATTGTTATACTGTTCTTTTACTGTCGGTTTTAAGTGGCGGAACATAAGAGCTGCAACTTGCTCACGCGTTACATCATCACCAAATCCAAAAATCCCATTTCCGTATCCAGCAACAACGTTTTTATTTGCTAAATCCATAATTGCTTTATAAGACCAATGATTGTTTGGAACATCTTTAAAATCTGCGCTTGCCTCCGCTGTTCCAATTGAAGTAAATGCTGTAGTTGCAACAAGTGCACCTGTTAAAATTAATTTTTTAAATCTCATACTTAAGTCTCCTTCTCTTTCCATAATAACCATTTAACAATATAACAAATTATTCAAATGTATTTTGTCATATTCTGTCGAACACAAAAAAGAATCCTGCAGGATTCTTTTTTGCTAAGCATGAATGGCAATTTTGGAGACAGTTGACTTCTTCAAAAATTTATTAGGGGTAATATTTTGAAAAAGAAAGCCTTTCATATGTAGGTTAACACTACTGGAATATATAGTAAATTGATAATATTTATACGGAAGATTGCCAATGTTTAGTATAGATAGTTTCCACTATATCAACAGTGAAAAGTATCTACATGAAACAACAAAAAAGGCGCCTTCAAAGAAGACGCCTTTCATAAACAGACACTATAAAACAGAATTATGTATTGTTATACGATTGTTAGATACAAAAAGTAGAGGGAAATGTTTGTATTAAATTCTGTTTTATAAAGTATGTCTACCACTTATATTTTAATCCTCTTCACTTGAAAATAAATATAATATGCATAATTACATACGAAAAAGAAAAGACACTCCATAGAGTGCCTCTTCAACCATTTTACTTTTAATATATCGCTTTACATACATTGTAACATATGTATCCATATATTTTATTGAGAAAATTCAAAATCCTTTTTCTTTCATTTTCAATTATAAAATCATGTAATATAAAAGGTATGTCAAATTCTTATACAAGTCGAGGTGTACTATATTTATGCTGTATTTCGGAATTATCCCTCTTATACTGTTTATTATTTTTCTTATCTCCTATTTAAAAGATCCACGAAAAATAATAAACGGCTTTTTATTTAATACCTTTATCTGTTTTTTCCTTCTTTTTTGTGTAATTATATCTGTGAATTCAAGTAGTGATATCTTACGCTATATTATCATTTTACCTATTTTAGCACTTCTCATTATGCTACCTTTCGGTATTATTGCCTTAATGTTTGGGCTGTTTCTGAATGCTAGAATTTTAATGAAGCGAGAAGGACGACGTTTCACTAACTGTTTAACACTCCTTGCTGCTTTTGGGATATTATTCTTTATGCTATTGCCTATTATAAGTCCAGCAAGTTTGTTCTCATCACATTTCCAGCCTATTTTCGCTGGTATTTCTCTTATAACAGTATATTTCTTTATACACTTATCTAACTTCTTAAGCGCGTATTTTTTATACCAATTCAACAGACCAAGACGTAATCAAGATTTCATTATCGTTCTTGGTAGCGGCTTAATTAATGATAAAGTACCGCCTTTACTTGCAAGTCGTATTCATAAAGCAATCGACTTTTACTGGAAACAAGCCGCTGTAAATACGCCACCAACAATTATTTTCTCTGGTGGACAAGGTCCAGATGAAGGTCTTCCTGAAGCAGAAGCGATGCAAAAGTACGCTGTTGAAAAAGGAATTCCGCTTGAACATACAGTGCAAGAAAATCGCTCTGTAAACACATATCAAAATATGTTGTTCTCTAAAGAAATTATGGATTCTTTAAAGCCTGAAGGTAAGTATAATAGTATCTTTACAACGAACAACTTCCACCTATTCCGCGCTGGTATATATGCAAGACAAGCAGGTCTTAATAGCCAAGGAATCGGATCAAAAACTGCATTTTATTACTGGCCTAATGCAATGATTCGTGAGTATGTTGCGATTGTCGTGATGGGACGTAAACGCCATATGAAAATATGTGGAACTATTTTAGGCTTCGCTTTATTCCTAACCGTGCTTAGTTTTATCATTTCTTAATAGCATCCCATCCTTTGAAAGGATGGGATTTCTTATACTCATTTCAAAAATATTTTAAAGTTAATATGGTCATAATATTCCCTGCATACATCCATTAAAGGAGAATTTTTTCAAATTAAATGTTAAAATAAAATTTAGGTGTGAATGATGTAACAAACAAGAAACTAGTTTGAAACGAGGAAATTACATGGAGAAAATTATCAAAAACAAGCCCAATAAGCTAAGAATTGCTTCTAAAGCTTTGATGATTATTATTGGGGCATTTATCACAGCGTACGGATTAGAAGCAGTATTAATTCCAAATAACGTATCAGACGGTGGTGTAACTGGTTTAAGTATCGTTAGTTCAACATTATTTGGATTGCCATTAGGAGCTCTAATCGCAATTATTAACATTCCTTTCGTTTGGTTAGGATATAAGCAAATCGGTAAAAGCTTTGCGATTTATTCCATTATCGGGATTGCTTCATTAGCAATAGGTACCGTTGTCATGCACGGAATACCAGCTATTATTGAAGGCGATACATTATTAGTTACAGTTGTTGGTGGTATTATCATCGGTTTCGGTATGGGACTAGCATTGCGTAATGGCGGGGCATTAGATGGAATCGATATGCTAGCTGTATTGCTTTCTCGTAAGTTACCATTTGGAACGAGTGACCTTATTCTATTCTTAAACATGTTCGTATTTATTTTCGTATCAACAGTATTCGGTCTTCAAGGAGCTATCCTTTCAGCAATTGCTTACTTTATTGCTTCGAAAGTGATTCATATCGTTGAAGTTGGTTTAAGTGGTTCGAAAGCATTTAAAATCATTACGAAAGAGCCTGAATTGATGGTAGAAACCATTCGCGATCGCTTAGGCCGAAGTGCAACATATAACGAAGTATACGGTGGTTATTCTAAAGAGAAATTCAAAGAAATCTCTTGTGTAATTAACCGTTTAGAAGAAAGTAAAATGAAAGAACTTATTAATGAAATCGATCCACACGCCTTTATTACAGTTTATGACGTAGCAGAAGTAAAAGGCGGTAACTTTAAGAAACGTGATATTCATTAATCATTATGAAAGAAGAGGGTGTGCCAATATGTTGGCACACCCTCTTCTTTTATTGTTGTCAGTTTTTGTCGATTAGTCGATATATTTCAATAATCGCTGATATATTTGGAGTTGCGGTCGATATATTTCAATAATCGCTGATATATTTGGAGGGGTGGTCGATATATTTCGATAATCGCTGATATATTTTTACTCCCCCCATCTTCCCCCGCTCTTAATCCATGCCACGTATTTTTGAAAGGCTGGCACTTCTTGTTGGAAACGAAGCGGAACATACAGAAAAAGAGTACATGTACATAGTATCCATAGAATACCTACTACAAAGTGAAATTGCATCGTTGTGCTAATGAATAAACTTAAGAATAAGACGAGGAACATAATTACACTAAATCTTTTATACATAGTCATAATAATCTCCTCCTTATAACTTCATTGTACCAGCTACAAGGAATTAATTCCCATAAAAAAAGACCGAAAAGCAAATTCCACTTTCCGGTCTCTACACTATCTTCTCTTCGTAATCTTTCCTGAACCACCGACCCTCGTTTTCGGAGGAGAGGTATTCCTTGGTGGCGTTTTAATAGATGATTTCGGCTTCACATCTGATCCGCTCGAACCACCTGGTGTTTTCGTTATTTTCCCTTTGCTTCCAGTAGAAGGCGGAGGCGTGCTACTTCCTTTTTTCGTAATACTTCCTGTATCTCCTACAGAAGATTTCGAATCTACATTATCGCCACGCTTAATGATAGACCCTTTCCCTTCCTTCGTAATTGGAGGCGGGGTTTTCTTTTCTTCTTTCGTAGGCGGTCTCTCTGGAATAACTGGTTTATGATTTTGTCTGTCATTATATCCGCGATAATCACCGTACGATGATTTTCGTGAACCGAATATATCATTTAATATACTACCCATAATATATCCTTGCAGGAAGGACGGTTGGTAATTTTGACGGACAAACTCTTTATTACTTATTTCAATTAACGTATCAGATGGCTTCTCTTTATCCTTTTGCAGATTATAAATCTTATCAGAATAAACGAGGAACATTTGATTTTCGTCTTCTTTAGATGCTTGCTTCGGTTCTCTTTCATTAATGAGTTCCTTCGCGACTTCAGGAACTGACCGATTGGCGGCCCTATACACGTAAGATTCTTGTTTACCTTCTTTTGCGACAGATTCAAGTGGATAACGGTCTTGAATCGACTTTGTCTGTCCGCCTTGACAACCTGATAAGGCATATCCAGCAACAACAAGTAATGTAACGATAGCAAGTATAGGGATCACGAACGATTTAATCATGGTAAACAATCGGTTTGACATGATTACGCCCCCTTACGTTGCTCTTATAATTTGTACATCAGCAGGAATAATTGCTTCTCCCTCATACATCATTGTGCGACCATTTTGCCATTCAATACGTAATAATTTTCGATTATCCGATTGGAACTCCCATACATACTGTTCTTCTGAAGCTGAGAATGGTGTTTTCCCCATCACAACAACACGTCCGTTATATTGCTCTTCCATATGGTACTCTGTATCATCCATCTCAATTGTCGTCGGAATTTCATCAATCGAATCTAAACGACCATCAATTGGTGTATATAATTTGTAATACGTATTCTCACGGTCTTCAATTTTTAAATAACGAATATCTTTCCCGTCTTGCAGCGTTAAAACAATTTCTTTACGAGAATGCATACTCGTTTTCCCAATTAATTCATACATGACTAATGAAACTTCAACCATATCGCCAGGAGCTAACGTTAACAAACTTTTCTCTGGTTTCGGTGGTTCTGGGCTTTTCATTATATTTTTAATTCGTTTAAATAAACTCATGAGCTACCCCTCCTTCTCTCTTTATAAACAAGCACCTAAAATAAGTGCACCAACAATATGTAATGATCCGGCCAACATCGCGTGCGCAACACTGCCTTCTTTCGTACCTTCTTCTAAATCTAAACCAGCCATTTTCTTTAACACAAATTCGATAAACATTTCTACCACTAATAAAATAACGAAAGAAACTGCTGATGCAAGTAGCGCTTGCCATAAGTCATTTGCTTTCGTTATCGATTGAGATAAAATGTACCCTTGTGCGAATAATTTCATAACGAAACGAGTTGTTACAGCTGTATTCCCATTTTTTATTTCTTTTAAATCATTGTATTTTGTAAAAATTGAATCAACCCACATAATTGCAAATAAAAGTACTGCACTCGCTCCAGTCCATACAAGCATGGCTAATACATTTGTCCATGTCATTGCAAAACCTCCTCAAAAAAATAATAGAAAACCGACATGAATTTATTTAGACATGTCGGTTCATTTGTCTCTATTCTATATTATTTCTCATACTGCTTCATAATACGAGCTAATTCATCGTCAACAGCAGAATTTTTGTTTAAGCTTGCGAATTCATCATCTAATGATTTCTCTTTTTTGTACACTTCACCGCTTGCTTCTGCTTCAGCCTCTAATTGAAGAGCTTTCTCTTCCATACGGCTTAAACCAGCTTTTGCTGAGTTTGAATCAAATCCAGACATCGCCTGATTAATATTCTTTTGTGCTTTCGCCGCATTTACACGTGCTACAAGTGTTTCACGTTTATTTTTCAGCTCTGTTAATTGCTTACGCATTTCTTCTAGCTTCAGGCGAAGATTATCAGCAGCAACTTTATTTTGCTCATAGCTTGCTTTATACTCATTCATCTTTTGCTCTGCATTTTGTTTTTCTTCTAATGCACGGCGCGCAAGATCTAAGTTGTTAGCTTGAACAGCCATATGAGCTTGCTCTTCACGTTTTTTCACAAGTGCTTCTTGCTCTTCAAATAATATTTTGAATTTCTTCTCAAGCGCAATTTGAGCTGCTACACTTTTCTCAGCTTCTTGTACATCCGCTTGCATATCGCGTAAATATTGATCCGTCATCTTAACTGGATCTTCCGCTTTTTCAATTAATGAATATACATTCGACATTGTTAAATCTCTTAATCGTTTAAATACAGACATCTAAATTCCTCCTATGATATACCTCATATTTCAAATTCACTACTTGGAAAACTTAAGAATCTCCCTTTACAGTAAAGAATATTCATTTTTACAGCCTATGTGTTTATTATAACAAAACTAATATGTCCTTACATGTTATTTCCAAAATACAGCCAATATAATATGACATTACCTACAAAACATTGTATTCCTAATATATTCTCATTAATTCTCTTCAAAATTGACTCATTTTTATGTACTTTCACTAAATTACATTATTGTAATGTTACTGTAAGCTAACTCGATAGTTACGTCTCCCTATTTCTTATACACTAATACCAGAAGCGACAAACAAGCTTCTCATCATTTCAAAACGAATACAAAAATTGTATTGACTATAAAACAGATAAAAGGAGAAATCATCATGAAAAAATTAGTAGGAATCGGATTAGCAGCAGCAATTTCACTTGGAGCATTATCAGGTTGTTCTTTATTAGGAGAGAAAGCAAACGGCTTTGTACTATACGGATCAGAAGAACAAGTTCAGCAAATTACGGATAAAAATAAAAAAGAAGTGAAAGAAAAAAACTTCTATAAAATGAAAATGACAACATTAGATGGTAAAAAAGTTCTTGTTATGGATAAGAAAACTGGTGAAGAACTAGTGAAAAAAGAGTTACTTAGCAAAGTTGATGAAAAAGACGACACGAAACCACTTGATAAATTACCGGCTGTAACAGCAGAGCAAGGTGTATTATTTGCTAAAGAAAAAGTAGAAAATGCTACACTTGATGGGGCAAAATTAAAATATGAAGGCAACACAATTATCGGAAGTGGCCGTGCATATACAGATATGTATGCAATTGTTGATGACGCAACTTACAGCAATGTAAAAGGTGATGAAAAATCTGTTGGGGTATTAAAATTCGATAAAGATCCAAGTAAAGAATTTCCTGGTTACAAAGGCGTAGAAGCTTCTCAACTTGTAAAAATTAAAAAGTAAAACAAAAAAGCTTCGCGAAATTGAAATGCACCCCAATTGTTAGACACATAATTAACAATTGGGGTGCATTTTTCCCTAAGGATTGGAATAGAGTCCAGGTAGTTGATTCTATTAAAGAAGCATATACCAATCGTGTTCAAATCGCTCCAAATAAATACGTAGGGCAAACTTCTTCTGGATTTAAAGTTGAGATGATTATTGAAAATGGAGAAATTACCACCGCTTATCCAAAATATACGAGAAGATAGTGAGGTTGTATTAATGAATTATTCACATGAATTTTGGCGTGACCCATTTGGTGGACTAAGAATTCGTTTACCAAAAGAAATTGCTATTGTATCTGACTTTATAGAAAACCTAGATGAAGATGAAGCGGATGAATATATAGAAGTTTTAGACCATGTCGTAGAGGGAAAGTACCCTAGTTATGAACTAGAATACAATGCTGCAGCTGTATTTATTGAACCTAAATATACAAGCGCGATTAATTATTACATTAGCCCACCAAATAATCAATGTAAATTAGAAACTTCAGAATTTAGGAGATTACTTTTGCTTTGGAGAAATAAAGTGATGACAGAAGGCCGAGATATTGAAGTAGATTAAAAAGACTGCCTGTAATGAAGTGCACTCCAATTGTTAGACACATAATTAAATGGCTAAATTTTCTTCAAAGGATAAAATACAAGCAGTAAATGGAACAATTTAAGCAAGAACTAGAAACTTATATTGATTACTACAATCACAAAAGAATTAAAGCAAAACTAAAAGGATTGCCCCCTGTGCAATACAGAGTTCAATCCTTAGTAGCTAGCTGCTTAATATATTTGTCTAACTTTTTGGGTTCAATTCAAATTCGAAAAGCTTTTTTCTATTTATGAGCAATTTGCTCCATATCCGGACTACAAGTTTGCGACTGACATGATTTATTTAAAGAACATGCAGCGCATTTTCCTTTTTTACTTCTTTTTACAAAATGAACTAACGTGTATGCTGCATAACCAAAAATGATAGCTCCAATTATAATATTGACCATCATCACAATACATCTCCTTCTAGAATCCGAGTAAGGATCCAACTTGGTATATAATGAGCGTTAATACATAAGCAACTACGAGCGGATAAACGACTGAGAAAATCGTCCATTTCGTTGATCCTGTTTCACGTTTAATAACAGCTACCGTCGCTAAACACGGAACATATAATAAAATAAAGAACATAAATGCATAAGCTGATAATGCTGTATAATGTGCTCCCATTACATTTCCAAGCACATCTTCTTTCACCGCATAAATAATTGCCATTGTAGAAACGACAACTTCTTTTGCTAAAAATCCTGTTAAAAGGGATGCTGCAGCTTGCCACGTTCCAAAACCGAGCGGTGCAAATAGTGGTGCGATAAATCCACCAATCATCGCTAAGAAACTATCTCCCATATCAACACCAAATCCTGATGGACCTGCATAGTTTAATAACCAAATGACAACCGAGCCACCAAAGATGAATGTACCAGCTTTACGAACAAACCCTTTCCCTTTCTCCCATGTGCTCAGCCATAACGTTTTCGCTTGTGGCACTCGGTAAGGCGGTAGTTCAATTACGAAAATAGATTTTTCCGCTTTTAAAATGGTAAGGGACATAATTTTTGTAACTAATAACGCAAGAACAATACCTGCAACATATAGGGAAAACACAACCGTTGCCTGACTATGAGGGAAGAATACTCCCGCAAATAATGCGTATACAGGTAAACGTGCTGAACAAGACATAAATGGTGTTACAAGAACTGTAAGTAAACGCTCTTTTTCTTGTTCAATCGTTCTCGCTGCCATAATACCTGGAACATTACATCCAAAACCGATAATCATCGGAATAAACGCTTTTCCGTTTAAACCGAAGAACTCCATAATTCTATCCATAACAACTGCAATTCGCGCCATATATCCTGAGTCTTCTAATAATGAAATGAAAAAGAATAGTGCAAAGATTTGTGGAACGAATACTAATACAGCGCCAACACCGGCAATAATACCTTCTGTAACGAGTGCTTGAATAAAATCAGAAGCTCCGACACTTGTAAGTCCAGCTGTCACCCAATCTGTAAGCTGTCCACCAAAAAACTCATCTAACATATCTGACAGCGGTGTCCCAATCCACGTAAACGTAACCTGAAAAATAAAAAACATAACTGCTAAAAAGATTGGAAGTCCTAAAATTTTATGTGTAATTAATCTATCAATTTTTTCTGAAAAAGGAATTTTCCCTTCTTTCTCATGCTTCATAACATTTGTTTTTAACTTTTCAATATACGCTTCACGAGTTTTGTAAATGTGCTCTTCCAACGTACAATCAAGTTTTCCTTCTAAGCGAGATCGAATGGCTACAAGTTCCTTATAAATTGGTAATGCTTCCATTTCTTTTTCTACTACTTCGTTATTACTTAAAAATTGAAGAGCTAACCATCTCGGATGCTCATAATTCGCTTTCTCTAAAAGAGAAATTACCTCTTCGATTCCTTCATCCATTTGTACACCATATGAAATAAGGAATGGCTTTTTCTCTTTTTTGTCATTTTCTTTAAGAGTCGCAAGTAGTTCTTCACAGCCTTTTCCGCTTCTGGCAACGACAGGAACGACTGTTACACCTAATAGTTCTGATAATCGTTTTACATCAATTATAATTCCTCTTTGCTTCGCCACATCAATCATATTTAAACCAATTGAAACTGGCTTACCCAATTCAAGTAATTGCAACGTTAAATGCATATTTCGTTCAAACTGCGAGGAATCCACAATATTTAACATATGCTGAAATTCTTCTGATAGTAGAAAGTTTGTTACAACACCTTCATCACGTGAAACTGGATTCAAGTCATAAACGCCTGGTAAATCAATTAATGTTCCTTGCTTATCTTTTAATTTACCAACCTTCTTTTCTACTGTTACACCACTCCAGTTTCCTACATACTCATAAGAACCAGTAAGTGCATTAAATAACGATGTCTTCCCTGTATTCGGATTCCCTAGCAAAGCTACCTTATTCACGCTAATTCCACCTTTATCATTTTCGCGTCACAATGACGAATACTAATTAACTGTCCACGACACTCCAACGTACAAGGACCTTTAAACATCGCTTTCTGTTTCAAGCGAAGTTCGCTTCCTTCCGCAAGACCGAAAGCAGCTAGTCTTCTCTTTAATAGTTGATCTAAAGAATGAACGCTTTTTACTAACACTTTCTCACCAATTTTAATATCTACTAAACTCATAAACTTCCCCCCCAGAAGAGAATGATAATTATTTTCAAAAAAATTATATCATACTCTATTTCACTTGGACTATATCTTTTTGCTTCATATTTATTAACATTTTGCTACAATTCTATTTCAATTATTGTCATACTGTATTCATTTGCCATTCTCATCCATTTCGCTTACAATAAACAGTAGCAAATAAAGAATCTCGTTATCACAGGGGGAGCCATGCCGCTGAGAGGGAACACTTCGTTCCGACCCTTCGAACCTGTTAGTTAATGCTAACGCAGGGATTGTGCAAACGTCCGAAATACATACCTCATTTTTATTTACGTATTTCGTATCCTCCTATGATATCTATTCTTTTTTGTACAACTTGGATTGAGGGGGAGACAACATGCGTAACACCAATTTACAAGCGATGATCGAATCTGCTATTCTTGCAGCCTTCGCCCTGATCATCGACATTTTACCATTATCAATTAAACTTCCAACAGGCGGTTCCATTTCATTTGCTATGATTCCTATTTTTATTATTGCATACCGCTGGGGCTTTAAATCAGCTTTCTTAGGTGGTTTAGTTTGGGGACTATTACAAATTGTCGTGGGAGATGCTTACATTTTAACACCTATTCAAGCATTCATTGAGTACTTCATCGCCTTTGCTTTTATCGGATTTGCTGGCTTATTCTATCGTCCAATTCAAAAAGCACTTTTAACGTCTAATGAAAATAACTTAGAACAATCAAGTCTAGGTAGCTGTAAAGACAAACCTTCATCAAAACAAAACGAAGGAAAGAAAGTTCTTGGTTATATTATCCTTGCTACATTTATCGGTAGCTTTGCTCGCTATTTCTGCCACTTTATTGCTGGTATTATTTTCTGGGGACAATATGCACCGAAAGGTCAATCAGCTGTGCTATATTCATTAATCGTAAACGGTAGTACAATGATTGGTTCCTATATTCTATGTACCGTTTTACTTATCTTTTTATTCCTTACTTCACCACGCTTATTCAAGAGCATCAATGCTTATCAACTAAATGCAAACAAAAAGGGCGCTTAATAAGCGCTCTTTTTTCATATCGTAATATCAATTAAAAATACAATAAATGCGCAAAGAAAAATAAATACTACCATACCTAGTAAATTGCTATTCACGGCTAATCTACTCCTTACATAACCTCATTTTCTAACCAGATTATATCGTTTAAAAATAAAGATTAAGTAAAGATTATATGAAAATAAATTAAAAAAGCGTAGATTATATTGTCTACGCTTTTTTCTGTAAATAAAAATAAAATAACACACCATCTTCTGTATTCTTTACTCCATATTCAGCATCATGTAGTTCTAAAATATTCTTTGAAATGGCAAGCCCAAGACCTGTTCCACCTTGCGAACGCTGACGAGCTGCATCCACGCGATAAAAACGATCCCAAATTTTATCTAATTGCTCTTCTTCAATGTGAGTACCTTTATTTTCAATACACACTTTTATACGATCCTTCTCATCTATTGTAGAAATAATAATATCTTCTTTATTTGGTGTATAACGTATGGCATTCGTAATGAAATTTACGATGACCTGTTCAATCCGGCCTTGATTTGCGACTACTTCAAATGGACCTATATTTTTATGAACACGAAGTTCTTTTTTCTCTATTTCTACAGAAAGGTGTTCACATATATCTTCCATTACTGTATCAATATAAAATGAATCCTTTTTCATTTTATATGTACCTGACTCAAATTTAGCTAACTCCAGCATATCCAAAATTAACGTATCCATTTTATCTACTTCGCGTTCCATCGCTTGAAAATAATACTCCTTTTTATGCTCAGCTACTCCATCTTTTAAAATAGAAATACAACTTTTCATAATACTCAGCGGTGTTTTTAGTTCATGCGAAACACCAGAAATGAATTCTTTCCGCGTCTTTTCTAATTTTCTTTCCTTTTCAATATCTTGTTCTAGCTGTCCAATATGGGAATGTAGTTTATTTGATAATACATTAATATTTTTCGATAAATCACCAATTTCATCTTTTGAAGTAATTGGTATTTGTTCTGTGAAATCTAAATGCGCTATTTTCTTTGTCGTATCATTTATTTTTAATAAAGGCTTTGCAATTTGTTTTGAATAATAGAATGACGCTAGAAAAATAAGAACAACTACAAATGCAATGATGTAAATGTAGTAATCTTGCACCATTTGTACGGCTTCATCTACAGGCTGTAAAGAAGCCATCGCATATATATAAGTTACTGATCCATCTTTTTCTTTTATTGGCTTGATTAATAATTTATATTTAATATCATTTTTTTCATAGTCCATTGTCTTTGTTGAATATTCGATTTGATTACTCTCTTTTAATACTACATCTGTTTGAAATTCTTTTATACTATCCAAAAATAAAGTGTTTTTATAAATTGGATTTATGGGTCCTTTTACATCAGGGAATTGTACTTTCGTAATACGTCCGCCTATGATAGCATCTAGTTCTTGAGCAGCTGGTTCCTGAACGGCCGGCCTCTTTTCTTTACCAACTTGTTCCCCAACTGCTTTCATCTTCTCCTTAAATGCTTTTTCTAACGGTTTATTCAATCCATTTAAATTCTCCTTAGATAGAGAGAAAGAAAATGGAATAAAACGATCTTCTTTTTTCACTCCAGAAAAATAAATTTCTTGGCCTAAAAACTGATTTGATGGTTTATTATCAATCTCCTCTATATTGACGAGATTGTATAGGGGAATTTTGAATATTTGTTGTCCAAATCTCTTTTGTTGCCAACGATTTATCGTTACCTCAAAATAAAAATCATCTGCATGTTTTAAATTCCCGTTCTGATCTAATGTCGTAATCCACGTATTATTTTCTCTTAAAAAGTCTTGCTCCAGCTTCTGCATTCCTTCTACACTTCCTGCATAGTTCAAATAATTTTTTTCGAAGGAATTTAAATTCAATTTAATATCTTCCACTTTTCTATTCGCATAATATTGTTTAAAAAATATCGTTTGTCCAATAAATATCGTCGCTAAAATTAACATACATAATGCTGTTGTGAGGATAAATAATTTTAGTACAATCCCTTTTCTCATACATTCCCCTCAAATTTATAACCTGTTCGTACTACAGTTGTAATGTACTTTGCTTTCTCTCCTAATTTATTTCTTAAATTACGAATATGGCTATTAACGGTTCGGTCATCACCAGCAAATTCATATCCCCAAATTCTTGAAATGAGTTGCTCTCTTGTTAAAACGATCCCTTGATTTTTCATAAAGTACGCTAATATTTCAAATTCTGTATGTGTTAAATTAATATCTGTTTTATCTACCATAACAGTACGCGACGGAAAATGGACATGGATACCATGAATCGATAATGTATCATCTTCATTCTCTAAAAGTTGCTTTGTCACTTTTCTACTCTCTAACAACCTTTTTGCTCTTGCTAATAAAATTGGTGGGCTATATGGCTTCGTCACATAGTCGTCCGCCCCAAGTTCAAATCCAAGTAACGTATCATCTTCATCTACACGTGCCGTCAACATAATGATAGGAACCTCGGATGTTTTACGGATTCTTCGGCAAACGGACCACCCATCGAGTTCCGGCAACATAATATCTAAAATAACTAAATCAACCTCTTCTTCCTCAAATACAACTAAAGCTTCTTTCCCGTCTCTTGCTTCAAACACTATATACTGCTCACTTAAAAAATAATCTTTTAATATTTCACGTAATATATCTTCATCTTCTACAATTAAAATATTTTTTGACATAACTTATGTATCTCCCTCCCGCTTTCAGAAACTATAATTTCACTTTGAATAACTGCCAGTTAACTTCGCCTCGATAATATATCTATCTGGTGCATTCCCTATATAATTAAATGGGTAACAAGTTGTCAGTGTTAATATCGGTTCTTCTTTTTTTATAATAACAGTGCGATCATCCGCATCGGTAATCCATGTCTTTTGAATTTCATATGTGTAACTTTTATTATCATACTCTACAACAAGAGTGTCTTTTTCTTTCAAATCTCCTAAATCTGTAAATACAGTATCCCTATGCCCACTTAGTACGGTATGTCCCCCTCCAGATGGCGTTGTCGTTACATCACTAACGAACATTCCAACCCCTTTCTTCAATGTTGCATCATCCGCTCCCCAATATACAGAAAACTTCTTCTTTATTTTCGGTATATGTAACATCGCTACCTTTTCTCCTTCTTTATGCTCTGTTTGAGAAGAAGGCACTTGAGAAGTTACCGGTGTTTCATAAGGGAGTTGATTATGTCGTATATTGTTAAGGCTCTTTATTTCTTCTGTCGTTAATTGCCCGGCAGAGCTTTTTCCTTTATACCATTCCACAGCATAGTATGATCCCATAAATAGTCCTATAGCCATCAATATGATACCGATATAATTGAGTAACTTCATGTTTCATCCCTCCATGCCAAAAATGGTAGGAATAACCTACCATTTTTAATATATGAAATTATCCCATTCTTTATAGGGCAATATTTTATTTACGCCTTAACTTTATTACGACGATTCAAACCAAATAATGTACCAATTGCTACAAGACATGCACTTAGGCCCATCATCACTACGTTATTTGATGCAGTGTTTGGTAATTTTTCACCTTGTACAGCTGGCTTTGCTACTTCTTTTTTGGCCATATCATTTTTTAACTGTTCTTGTGCTATTCTCTTTTTCTCTTCTTCACTTTTTTTCTCAGCTTTTATTGCTTCCTCTTTTTTAGCCATATCACTTTTTTCTTGTACTTGCGCCGCTTGCTTTTTCTCTGCATCACTCTTTTGTTGTATCTTAATCGCTTCTTCTTTTTTAGCCTTATCTTGTTGTACCTGCGCTGCATCTTCCTTTGTTACTGTTCCAGTATCGGCACTTGCTACTGAAGAATATCCTACTGCTAAAAGTGCCATTGCACAGATCGGTAATAGTTTCTTTTTCATTTTATTTCTCTCCCTTTATATGTTTTACATCACTTCGCATCGGATGTATCACTAGAATAAACAAGAGATATAAATATAAGATGCAGATAAAATATATTTCATTTAAAGATTTCATTATAAAAAATAAAAAAACACCGCAATATATACGATGTTTTTTCGGGTGTGTGTCTCAATTATTTACATGTTACTTTCGCGTGATTTAGAAGTAGAACGGGCCGGAGCGATAACTAATTGTCTCGGCTCAGTTTTCTTTAAGTGATTTTTGACGTTACACTTACGACGTTGAACAACCCACGCTTTAATAGGGTTTGTCAAAATAATTTTTTGCGCTTCGTTAGGGGCCTCTTCTTCCAACCTACAACTTTCGCTCCATTTATTCCATTTCATTGTAAATTTAGAAGAAGAATGATCGTCTTCTCGATCAAACAAGTGCAAAAAATCCATTTCGCCAGCTAGCATTACGGTGTTGCTAGTTGCTAACAAAGAAAAGGTCGTCCAACGTTTCTCCATGCCCTCCTACTCCTTTTTCACATATAGAGTGCCTAAAACTGAATTTACCTAAAATATGCTTGCCTTTTACCTTACACCCATAGTTTATCCAAAACACTACTATGCAACTATCGATTTCCCTTACAACTACCTTACATTTTTGTAAGAAACAAAAAACCTTCACTATGCATATGTGAAGGTTTCTCATTTCTTATCTATATGATCTTTCATATCATCAAGTCCAGCTTCTTGTAGCTGCGACATCATACCATGAGAAATTGCGCCTAATACTAAAGTCATTCCAATTAGTGAAATCCGAATCGCTGGTACATCAATTATATAAGCCAACAATCCAAGAACAATTGTTAAAAGTAATGCTTTTATAAATGTTACAGTTGTGTACTGTTTCTTCTTCATTATAATCACCCTTTATGGAAGCGTTTTCTTGATATAATTAGTATATCATATCATCAGATGATTTTGTCGGTATTTTGTAAAAAATTACTATCTCCTTTGACTTTTTCCTTTCTATCCTTTACAGTCGAAATGTTCACAAGTTTTACACTGTAGGAGGACTCCAATGAATATTGAAATAAAAAACACTTTAATTTCTGAAGAACAATTACAAGAAAAAGTAAAAGAACTAGCACTTCAAATCGAACGTGATTTTGAGGGAGAAGAAATCGTAGTAATCGCTGTATTAAAAGGATCTTTCGTATTCGCTGCTGATTTAATTCGTCACATTAAAAACGATGTAACAATCGACTTTATTTCTGCATCTAGCTACGGAAATCAAACAGAAACAACTGGAAAAGTAAAACTATTAAAAGATATCGATGTAAACATTACTGGAAAAAACGTAATTGTCGTAGAAGACATTATCGATTCTGGTTTAACACTTCACTTCTTAAAAGATCACTTCTTTATGCATAAACCAAAAGCATTAAAATTCTGTACGCTACTTGATAAACCTGAGCGTCGTAAAGTGGACTTAAAAGCTGAATATGTTGGCTTCCAAATTCCAGACGAATTTATCGTTGGCTACGGCATCGACTGCGCAGAAAAATATCGTAACTTACCATTTATTGCTTCGGTTGTAACGGAATAATCGTATAACTTAAAAAATCGATAGTACATGAAATTTATATCGGCGATTTTCAAAATATATCGACCGTAACTCAAATTATATCGGCGATTTTTTTCAATATATCGACTTACCGACAATAACCGACAATCTTAGCACCCTATTAATAGGAAGAAGCTGTTCTGAAATACATCGGAACAGCTCCTTCTTTCCATTACCAAAAACAGGGAGAGATGAAAAATGACAAAAACAAAATTTGAAAAAGTACTCCTCATCGTAAATCCAAAAGCTGGACAAGGCGACTTACATACAAATTTAACGAAAATCGTACCACCTCTTGCCACAGCTTTTCCTGACTTACATATCCTTCATACGAAAAAGCAAGGTGATGCAACAAAATATTGCCAAGAGTTTGCTAGTAAAGTAGATTTAATTATCGTCTTTGGTGGTGACGGCACTGTATTTGAATGCACAAACGGCTTAGCACCTCTTGAAACGAGACCTACACTTGCAATCATTCCAGGCGGAACTTGCAATGACTTCTCTCGCACACTTGGCGTTCCGCAAAACATTGCAGAAGCAGCAAAGCTTATCACAAAAGAACACGTAAAACCAGTTGACGTTGCAAAAGCAAATGGACAACATTTCTTAAACTTCTGGGGCATTGGACTCGTATCTGAAGTATCAAACAATATCGATGCAGAAGAAAAAGCAAAGCTTGGAAAAATCGGCTACTACTTAAGCACCATTCGAACTGTCAAAAATGCTGAAACATTCCCAGTTAAAATCACTTACGATGGACAAGTATATGAAGACGAAGCTGTCCTAGTTATGGTTGGAAACGGTGAATATCTTGGCGGTATCCCATCCTTTATTCCGAACGTAAAATGTGACGACGGAACACTTGATATTTTCGTAGTCAAATCAACAGGCATTCAAGCGTTTAAAGATTATATCGGAAAGAAACTATTTGAAGACTCAAATGAAAATGACATCTTCCACGTAAAAGCGAAATCCATTCATATTGAAACAGAAGAAGAAAAAGAAGTAGATACAGATGGAGAAAGTTCGCTGCATACACCTTGTCATATTGAATTATTGCAAGGGCACTTTACGATGATTTATAATCCTGCGGTTGTGTAATACTAAAAGACGAGCTAAAGTTTTAACATTTTAGCTCGTCTTTTTTATTAGAAGGAGATTTTAATCTACGCTTTAATTTTTAATATGAGTTTTAATAATCAAACTCCCCCCAATTTGTCCAATGCGTATTACAATCCTTATTCACAATAACGCTTGGATCTTTCTTCTCTATTGCAGCAGCTACTGATTGGAAGAATTCATTTTCACTTACTTTTTCGTCTTCAACATGTTTCCATTCTTCCGTTTCATACGCTACTTCCCAATTTCACTAAAGTATAACATAACCATATTTGCCTGTGACATTCTAATAATACTTCTAAAAAATAGAAGAATAGCTTGTTGCATCCTCTAGTTATTTTTAGATACAATTAAGAAAAGAAGCACCTTCATATAAGGGAGAGGGCATACTTTGTTCAACCAACAATTAGTGAATTTACGCATTGATTTTGCATTTAAACAATTGTTTGGTACGAATGGTAGTGAAGATATTCTCATTGCCTTTTTAAACGCGATGTTACAAGAGTCTTTAGAGTCACCTATTGCTTCTCTACAATTAGAAGATCCACATTTACACCGAGAACACGCAAATGATAAATTATCAATTCTAGATATTTCAGCAACATTAGACACAGGGAAAAAAGTAAATGTAGAAATACAGCTTAATAATAATCACGATATGATGAAACGCAGTTTATATTATTGGGGAAAATTATACACATCTCAGTTACAAAAAGGCATGCCATACAATGTGCTTCGTAAAACCATTACCATTAATTTATTGAACTTTATAATGTTTTTAGATCACAAAGAATTTCATACAACTGGCACGTTATGGAATACACAACAACAGAAACTCTTGAGTGATGACATAGAGATTCACATTATAGAAATTCCAAAGTTAACAAAACAATGGCATGAAGAAAAAGTAAATCCATGGAAAGATCCATTTGTTCGTTGGCTTTTATTGCTTTCAGCAAATGAGGATGAACACTTAACTAAAACATTGGAGGATATTGCTATGAACCGAGATCCTATTTTACAAAAAGCAATAAACAAGTGGGAACGTATGAGTCAAGATTCCTCTTTCCGACAAGCCTATGACGCAAGGGAGAAAGTTTTAATGGATGAGGCCGCAAAATTCGCCCATGCAGAGACAGAAGGTATGAAAAGAGGCATGGAAAAAGGCATGGAAAAAGGCTTAGCAAAGGGCTTAGAACAAGGTATAGAAAAAGGGCGAAAAGAAGGGGTTCAACAAGGAAAAATTCAAATGATTAAAAGTATGTATGATCTTGGTATACCACTTGAAACGATTGCTAAGGCAAGTAAATTAAGTTTGCATGAGATTGAGCATATTTTAGGACATAAATAGTCATAAAAAAAGAGCTTGAATAGTTTCAAGCTCTTTTTTATCAACTCTCCTCAATATCATCCAATTGAGTCTTATAACATTCATCACACTCTGGCCTAGTAGGAAGAATCCCTCTTTCATCAGGTAATAAAACCCTCAAAACTTCTCGATCCATCTCTACGAAAGACTTCATAATAATGGTTTAATTTCCAAGTCACTTCATGCTGACATTTTATACTACATACGTATTTTTTATTTGGACTACTCTTTTTTATATATACGAACTCGTTTCTATAATTCAATTCTAGTATCTTATTCTTTCCTTTTTCTAACTCTTCTATATCTCAATCATATTTCACAGCTAAACGCTTCATTTCAACATGAACGATTTGAAGGGCTAATTATTTTTCTCTCTATCTGATCAAAATAATTCCTATTAATAGGCATCCTACTATGATTAAAATCTCCAAATATAACACTCCATGTATACACCTATATTTATTTTCGTTTTCATACTATTGTTATTCATATTCCATTTTAGCTAATAAACAAACGAAAGAGAACTAGGTGGATTAATGTTTACTTAAAAAGAAAAAGTCCAAAACCACATAAAGTGATTTCAGACTTTTTCTTTTTAAAATATTAAATTACATTTCGAACAAAAAGGAGCAGAATTCCCTTTTCTAATTTTCGCATCACATTTTGGGCAATATACATATCGCTCTTCTATCTTTTGTCGTTCTATCATATGTAAGGATACTATTCTCATACTACACATAATTCCAATTAATATAAGACTAACAATGAGTAGCATAACTCACACTCCCCCCTATATTTTACCATAAAATAACAAACCCGATTCTCTTATCTAGAACCGGGTTTATACTTACAATCCTAACTTTACCTTTGCACTATTAGGAATTTTATCTACTTCTATTTGTACTTTACCGTGCAAAAACTTCCCTCTTATAATTACAAGCCAATACGAACCTTTCGCCTCCTTTATTTACTCATCACTGTATTTCTTTTTTGTCTGTATAAATAAAACACACTCACAATCAATGCGATGCTTCCGCCAAAATACAAACCATACTCTATCGCAACTGCTACAATTCTTTCAATATGTTGTCCGAATAAAGAACCGAGCACAAAATAAATGAGCGTCCAAACAAATCCTGTCGTATAGGAATACAAAACATATATCCGAAATGACATGTTATTCATTCCAACTACATACGGTACAATATGTCTTACAACTGGTATGAAGTAACTTGTGACTAACGCATAGTGACCATACTTCTCTACCATTTGTTGAGATTTCAAAAGATATCTCGCCTTTTTCTTTTTCATTAGCTTATCGAGTACTTTCGTACCAAATATTTTCCCTAATATATAACCTAAAGATAGCCCTGATACAACGCCTAAATATGTTAATAAAAATGCTGGAATGACACTTAATATCCCTAATGAAGAGACAAAACCACCACTCATTACGATCATTTCATCTGGAATTGGCATACCGATAATACCTAACCATAAACAGAAAAATAATGCCCAATAACCGTATTGTTCAATATAAGATAATAATTCATGTAATTCCATTATGCATACGCTCTCCTTAGTTCTTTTTTACAACTAAAGACGTAGGCTGGCGGGAAATTGAGCCACACTTTCTCTAGCGTAATTTCAGGAAAGAAATGCTGTATAAATCCTTTTTTCACAAGTGAATATTGAAATGTAATAAATTCACCATTCTCATGTATCGCTTCCATTACATTGTTTAAAATACGCTTTGAAACTTCTTCTGGTAAAGATGTAAAAGGTAATCCCGATAAAACGTAATCAACGCATTCTATATTGAACTCTTCCATATACTTCTTTATATTTTCAGCTGAACCATGTACAACAATGACGTTCTGTTCATCTTTAAACTTTCTTGTTAACTCTTTGCAAAACACTTCATTAATTTCAATAAGAAGAAATATTGTCTCCTTCTTCTTTCTCTTCATAATCTCTTTCGTAAAAACCCCTGTACCAGGCCCTAACTCTACGATGCACTTCGCCTTATTAAAATCAATTACATCTACCATTTTCTTTGCTAATATTTTTGAACTTGGCGCAATTGCACCAGTATGTTTCGGATGTTTAATAAATTCGTGTAAGAATGTTATGAGTTGCATGTAACCATCTCCCCATTCGTTCAATAGTTTTTAACTTGTTTCTAAGTATAACTATCGTTTCTTAACAAAAATTGAGGAGATTTCTTAAGATTTTATGAAGAATGTATCATTTGTTCTTATATATAAGCATCTCTCTTATATTTATTAATTTGGTATAACGAATATTAAAAATGAACTTTATGGAAAGTACCATCACTACGTCTATTTTCATACAACATCTGTAGAAATAAATCTGTCAATTACCTTTCATTATTATCCAACATATGTAATTATTTTGTATAAGCAAAGAAATTCAAATAATAAGAAATTTATATTTTGTAGAAACGAATGTAGGTTCAAATATATTTCAAAAAGATTTAAAAGGAGAAGATTATGAATAATTATATCGACATACAGCACTTATGCGACCTTGTACATAGCACTTTTCATGTACCTGTTCAATTTTTAGCTACTAATAAAAAAATTGTATATGAATCTACTTCTCATACGATTGGTAGTCCTTTTTATACTTCTAAAGAAGAACATCTGAATGAACTTTATCAAGAAAATGCTCCTTGTAATTTTCCAATTTTCAAAGGGAATAAGTACCTTGAGAATTTCATTAGCCTTCATATAACTGATCATGAACATATAAAAGGAACAATTATAATCGGCCCTACTACTTATCCAAAAGTATCAGATGAAATGGCGATTAAACTTATGAAATATTTTAACTGTACGAATAACATGCAACAAGGAGTAGACTACTATCAATTTCTACCTGAGATTAAAAAAAGCACGTTAATTGATATAAGTATTTGGTTACATTACGTCATTTTTAATGAAAAATTAGATAGAGATATTGTCTGGAAAGAGAATAAATTACTCGAAGATGTTTCTTATAAAATCGTAAATCCTGATTTATACATTTCAAAACGTCGCCGGCATGATCCGCAAAATTATGACATATCATTGGAACGCAAATTTTTTTCAGCCATTAAAGAAGGTAATACAGAAAAGGTCATACAATATGCGTATTCATTCCCACAAGAAGATGCGACAATTTGGTCTAAAGGAGATCAGCTTAGAAACCAAAAAAATAATGGCATTATCGCCATTACGCTAGCTATTCGATATGCGATAGACGGTAATCTTCCATCACATATTGCTTTTTCACTCGGTACTTTATATATACAAACGATTGAGAAACTAGATAACATGTATTCCGTAAATAGATTAATTGAAGATGCATTATGTACTTTTGCAGAACGTGTAAAAGAATACAGTAATCAAGCATATTCTAATTCCATTACTACGTGCCTAAATCATATTCACAAACATATTTACGATGAAATATCTCTTAATAATCTTGCTAACCTTTTACATATTTCCCCCACTTATTTATCAAAATTGTTTAAAAAAGAAGTGGGAATTCCTTTAATTGAATACATCCAAAGAGAACGAGTAGAAGAAGCTAAAAAGTTATTAACATTAACGACCTATCCTTTATCAGATATTTGTGCCTGGCTTAATTTTAATGATCAAAGTTATTTCACCAGAGTCTTCAAAAAAATTACGAGTATGACTCCTAGACAATATCGTGAAAATCATACCGTTATATAAAAACGCTTTCCTAATAGAAGGTGAGATAGTTGTCATACTAGCTCACCTTCTTTACATCGATTTATTCCCCTTAATAAAGTTTTAATCTCATTCAAAAAAGTACAAAAATGACAAATAATTACTATAAATATATTAATGAATTTGATAATTTTTTAGTACTAAGCAAATCCGGCTCGCAATCATCCATACTTGCTTCATTCTATAACACAAGCTACTTCCATAGTGATTAACCTTCCTATATAGAAAATATATTGTTAGGAGAATAGAAAGTATGAGTAGTACAAAAATATCAAAATCGACTGACATGAAAGAATCGAGAAAAGTATCACCATACGATGATAGAGAAAGAATTGAAGATACTTTATTACGCTCATTCATTTCAGAAAAAGAAATATTGATCACTTATTATAAAGATCGTTATTTCCCTACAAGTTATATGACTGTAATTGAATTAAATCCTTTGAAACGTTCTTTACTATGCATAGATGCCTTTGACAGAAAACATGCTTTTAGTTTCATCGACATAATCGATGCACGGTAGTATTTAGAACGAAAAAAGCCATTCACCTCATAAAAAATTAGGTAAATGGCTTTCTTATTTTCACTTATTATTTCGCACTCACAATCTTATAATAAGAACGAACCGTTAAGAAGTAATATCCAATATAAATAACACCGTATACTCCGATACTAATTAGAAGCGGAATCATAATTTCAAATGGTAATATATTTGATAAACCTTTTAGTGCAAATAAGCTGTGTAAAATACCGATTACTAACGGAATCGCAAAGATAAAGCTTACTTGTTTTGCGATAGCTTTCTTCATTTCTTGCTTCGTTACACCAACTTTATGAAGGACAATGTAACGATCACGGTCAGCACTTGCTTCTGTTAATTGTTTAAAGTAAATGATTGAGCCTGTCGCTAATAGGAAGACTAATCCTAAGAATAACCCAATAAACATCATTAAGCCTGTCGTTTCAAGCCCCATTTGGAATCCTGTATAGAAATCGTTAAATGGTTTTAACACTTCTGATTCACCAGCTGGCATAATACTTGTTAATTTTGCTGTTAACTCTTTACTATTTCTCTCACCTTTTACATCAATATTTTTTACAGTGCGCGTTTCGTTTACTTGTTTCACTTGCTCATATGTTTTATCAGGAACGATTACAAATAGTTCATTTAAATTTGTAAGGCTTCTATTATTTACACCTTTAATTTTTAATTCTTTTGACTCATTTCCAACAGGGAATACAGCTGTATTTCCTGTATAAAGAGGACCAAAATCCAGCTTCTCAATATATAAGCTATCATATACGAAAGCTTCATTCGCACTTAAATTTACAGGTTCTACATCTAAATGTTTCACGTGTTTATTAAAGTTTGATTGAGAAATAAGCTGGTACTGATTCGTAACATTATAGTGTGTATTCAGAACTTGATCAGCTCTTTCACCTTTAAATGTTCCTTTCACAGGGATCATTTCAACTTCTGATTCATATGTGACTGGATGATTATTCTTCTCTCCAGCAAGTATTTCATTTACCTTTTTATCTAATGCTGCATCTTTTTTCTCATAGGAATAACTATACGGCGCAGCAACTTTTGATTGCGTAAATGTGTTGTAATACATCGTAACTGACGTACCAACCGCTGTTAATGTAACTGCACTTAAAATAGCAATGGTCGCAAGTGATTTCGCATTTCCTTTAATGCGATATAGTAACTGTGATGTCGTTACCATATTCATACCGTTATAAAACGCTGACTTATTATTTCTTGCACGTTTCAATACAAATACTGTGAAGAACATGAACAATAAATACGTTCCTGCTACTGTCGCTAATAAAATGTATAATGCAACGACCATAAAGTCTGCATACATAACTGCTTTCATGTACATTAACGCTAAAAAGTAACCTGAACCGATTAAGAAAACTGAAATGAATGCCATAATAACAGAGCCCTTCGGCATTGCTTCTCCTTCACGTTCTGCACGGAAAAGTTCAATTAGCTTGAATCGATAAATTAAACGATATCCTTGAAGTGATGTATATAAAATAATCACAAAGAAAATAATTGCTGTATCAATAATGGCAGCCATCGGTACTTCAAAATAAACATTTAAGTTTAATCCCATCATATTTACTAATAACTCAAGGAATAATTTTGAAAGGACACTACCAATCGCAATCCCGATTACTAATGACATTAATCCCATTAACATATTTTCATAAAAGAGCATTTTACCAATTTGTCTTTTACGAATACCTAATAACGAATATAAGCCAACTTCTTTTTTACGTTTACGTGTAAAGAATCCGTTCGAATATATAATGAACACTGCTACGAAAATAATAAGCATCACACTGGAAACTTGGAATGCCCCGCTAATTTTTTTAGAAGCTTCCGCTGCTTTTTCCATTTGTGAATTATATTGCAGTGCTTTAAATGTAAAGTAAATAACGATACTAAAAATCATAGATGCAAAATATACAAAGTAGTCTTTAAAGTTCCGCTGTATGTTGCGGAGGGCAATGCTAGATAAGGTCATCAGCCATACCTCCGGAAATAGAAGACATTACATCAACGACTTGTTGGAAGAACTGTTTACGCGTTAACTCACCGCGGTGCAATTCTTTATATAACTCACCATCTTTAATGAAAATAACTCGTTTACAGTAACTTGCCGCAAACGCATCATGCGTTACCATTAAAATTGTAGAGTTATCATATTCATTTAGCGACTTCATACTTTCAAGTAAATCTGTCGCTGATTTAGAATCAAGTGCTCCCGTTGGCTCGTCCCCGAAAATCATACTTGGATTTGTAACGATTGCACGTGATGCCGCACATCTTTGCTTCTGTCCACCAGATACTTGATATGGGAACTGACTTAAAATATGATCAATACCGAATTTCTTTGAGATTTCAAGAACGCGGCGATCAATCTCACTCGCTTTCACCTTTGATAACGCAAGAGGTAACGCAATGTTCTCTTTTACAGTTAACGTATCTAATAAGTTATAATCTTGGAAAATGAAACCTAAATGATCGCGGCGGAATAATGCTAACTTATCATCATTCATTTTCACAATATCTTTTCCATCAATTAAAATTTCACCGTTCGTCGCATTATCAATTGTAGAAAGAACGTTTAGTAAAGTCGTCTTACCAGAACCAGAAGGTCCCATAATTCCAACGAACTCACCTTCTTTTACTTGTAAGTTAATACCTTTTAACGCTGCAAATTTATTACCACCCGTGTCATATACTTTTTCAATATTTTTTGCTTCTAACACTGTTTTCATCTCGACATCCCTCATTTCATCTATTCTCTATTTTCACTATATACATTCTCTACTCTTACCACTATCGATGTTTCTTACACAAACATGACAGTTATGTAAGGCCGGTGAGCAAAGAAATCAAAATTTAACCTTATGAATCAAAGTACTTTGTTACTATAACATTGGGATATCATGCCATCCATTCATTCTCCTTACAGGAACATTACAATTTTGTAAGGTACAAAATGTACCCTACAAAGTTGTGCATGAAATGTCGGATGGAGCTATTTCGTTCCTGCTATTCTATGTACAGAGGAGGTCATCATATGGATTCACTTAAAAATATGAATGCTGCAATGCACTATATTGAAAACAACCTAACAAATGAAATTAATTTTAAAGAAGTTGCGAAGCTAGCTTACTGCTCGGAATATCATTTCAAAAGAATGTTTTCTTTTCTAGCTGGCATATCACTATCAGAATATATTCGTTGTAGACGTCTTACTCTCGCTGCTTTTGAACTAAAAAATAGCGATGCAAAAGTCATTGATGTCGCTATCAAATATGGGTACAACTCACCAGATTCTTTTGCGCGTGCCTTTCAGAACTTGCACGGCATAACACCTTCAGAGGCCCGAAATAGTAGTCATTCCCTAAAAGCCTATTCACCAATGACCTTCCAATTATCCATTCAAGGAGGAAATGAAATGAACTATCGAATTGAAGAAAAAGACTCATTTCAAATTATAGGTATTACAAAACGAGTACCGATTGTATTTAGCGGTGTAAATGAAGAAATTGCTTCTATGTGGAAAAGTTTAAATCCAGAGGCTATTCAAACATTAAAGTCCCTTTCAAATATGGAACCTACTGGAATCATTAGTGCTTCTACTAACTTTTCTGAAGGAAGAATGGAGGAAAAAGGCGAACTCGATCACTACATTGGAGTAGCCACAACGAAAGATTGTCCTGAGCGATTTGTGCAACTTGAAGTCGCAGCTTCAATGTGGGCTATATTTGAAGCTGTTGGTCCATTTCCTGAAACATTACAAAATGTATGGGGACGCATTTATTCTGAATGGTTTCCTTCCTCAAACTATGAACTAGCGGAAGGACCGGAAATATTGTGGAATGAACAGAAAGATACATCCTCTCCAAACTTTAAAAGTGAAATTTGGATACCGGTTTTGAAGAAGTGATAAAAAAAACAAAGCTGCTCTTCCCTAAAAGGAAAAGCAGCTTTATTTACATTTTCAACTCTTCTTTATAAATGCTATATGACTTTATTGTTGATACGATAATACATATTAATATGATTCCAATCCCCATAAAAATATTAAATGGATCTGGAAGCAAAGCCCCGGCATATATACAAAGTGAACCTATTACAAATACCCTCGAAGCAAATCTATGTGTTTTTCTCCAAACTACAGGATTTTCTAATGTCCAGTCCATTCGAATGCCTACTAACCCGTTCGGCTTCGTTTGTTGCATGTAATTACCTAATACAAGAAACAATGTTCCAAGTCCAAAATTAAATGCAATTGAGCCCGATGCAATATAATTAGACGCTGCTAATAGTGCAAATATGTTACATCCAAATCCGATAAAGAGAATAGCATAATTAATCGCTGAAAGAACTTTGGATTGCTGTATAGACTTATCTTTTATGAATCCAAAAACTAGCCATATCATATAGAGCACTACCATACTACCTATCGAGAATGAACTTGCTTCTATTTTAGAAAAATATCCATCTACTACTCCTGCAGCATTATAATGGCGTGGAATTTGTTTTGGTAAATATGGCCATACAATATACCATCCAATTGCAATGCCACTAATTAAACTCCATGGTAATACGTGTCTTTTCATCCTCTCTCCCCCATAATTTTTTATTAGGCCCCTATTTCTTTTTTATAAACAACATATGAATATCCCATCGTTAATCCTACTGCCCCGACAATAATTCCAATGATTAGGAAACCTTTCCACGCTACGGGGGCAAAAATACTTAAAATCATAATAACCCCTAATACAACAAACACTTTTCCGCTAAAACGGTGTGTCTTTCTCCATACTTCTTCGTTACTTAACGTCCACGGTGTTTTTATGCCTACAAAATAATTCGGTTTACATTGTGGTAAATAGTTGCCTATAACTATAAATAAAAGACCAACAAGAATATGCGGTGTACTATTCATTGGAATGTCATAGCCTAATCCAGCTCCAATTCCAATGATATTTACTAAAAATAATAAGATTAATACACTATAATTTATTACATTATACCCCTTAGAAAACTTATCATAATTCTTATACTTCGGATCTATCTTAGGCAATACAGTCAATAAAGCATATATAAAAACCATAATTGCCACATCAAAAATCATACCTCCCATTTTAGACATATGTCCATCTACTTCACCCGAAACATTCCAGTGACTCGGAACTTCTTCTGGTAAATTGGGCCAAGCAACGCACCATGCAATAATCGTTAAAGCAATTAATAATAACGGAAATACATGTTTTCTCATTTCCCCTCTTCCCCCTTATTCGTAAACGTAAACACCCAAGTTAATAAATCTTGAAATACAGTTGTGTTTAAAGAGTACACAACGAATTGCCCTTTCTTTTCATCTTGAATAAGTTCAGCATTTTTAAGTGCGTTTAAGTGGTGTGAAATACTTGGTTTTGTCATATTGAAATGTTCAGCGATTTCACCAGCGGTTAGATCACCTTCTTTTAATAAATCCAAAATTTTTCGCCTTGTTGGATCTGCTAATGCTTTGAACGCTTGATTCAATATCTTTCTTCCTTTCGATAATTAGACATTTAGATATTTATCTAAATGTTAAAATGATTTCAGTTGATTGTCAATTATATACGAGGCCCTTTTTACTTTTCACGCTTTTGCCCTATACTGTTTATTAGCTTATCTTTCAACATAATGAAAAGACTTGAAACACATGATACACTATAGCTACAATTGTTTTTTTAGGAGGAATATACATATGTATAAAATTTTAATCGTTGAAGACGATCCAAATATTTCATCATTACTACAATCTCACATTCAAAAGTACGGTTACGACGCTGTTGTTACTGAAAACTTTGATGATATTATGGAATCGTTTAACACAGTGAAACCACATCTTGTTTTACTTGATGTAAACTTACCGAAATTCGATGGATTCTACTGGTGCCGTCAAATTCGTCATGAATCTACTTGTCCAATTATTTTCATTTCCGCTCGTGCTGGTGAGATGGAACAAATTATGGCGATTGAAAGCGGTGCGGATGATTATATTACAAAACCGTTCCACTATGACGTTGTAATGGCAAAAATTAAAGGTCAATTACGCCGTATTTACGGTGATTATGCGCCAAATATTTCTGAACGTATCGTTGAAGTAGAAGGTTTAAAACTATTCCCAGAACGTCCTGAAATTCACTTCGGATCTGAGCAAGTTCTTTTAACGAAGAAAGAGGCTATTTTAGCAGAAATGTTATTATCTAAATTCCCTCGTACAGCGAGCCGTGAAGATTTATTAGCTGCGCTTTGGGATGACGAGAGCTTCGTTGAAGAAAACACATTAAACGTAAACATTACGCGTCTTCGTAAAAAGTTCAATGAGCTTGGTATTGAAAATGCTATTGAAACAGTGCGCGGACTTGGGTATCGTTTTAACGCAACTTGGAGTGAATAAGCATGAAGCTATTTTTACGTGATCATTTTGCATTTTTTCTACTGTACATATTAAACTTCGGTATCATCTTCGTTCTTTATGATGCAGTAGATGGATTCCAAAACAATAAATTTTACTTCGTCGTTTTAAGCTTATATTTATTTATTTGTTTCCTCGCTTATCGTTACGTTCGCAATCGTAGAATGTACCATAGATTAAGTGAACAACCAGAAAAAATGGAAGATGCGTTTATTGAAAGAGCAACTGCTCCGATGCCTCACGGTGTAAATGAACTTGTGCGCACGCAATATCGTCTATTCCAAAAAGAACTACAATCGTATGAAGTAAAACAACAAGAACATCAATTATTCATTAACCACTGGGTGCATCAAATGAAAACACCCGTTTCTGTTATGCAGCTGATGGTACTCGAAATGGAAGATGAACATTTAATTCCGAAATTCAAAAAAGAATTAGAACGTCTAAACCAAGGACTGGATATGGCTTTATACATGGCAAGGTTAAATAACTTCCATGAAGACTTCCATGTTGAGACGATTTCATTAAAAGATACGGTAACGAAAAACATTAATGGATTAAAAGAACTATTTATCCGAAACGGAGTCTTCCCTGTTTTAGAAGTTCATTCTGATTTACAGGTTGCTTCTGATGCGAAATGGCTAAAATTTATCATCTATCAGTTAATGACAAATGCCGTTCGTTACTCTGGTGAGCGCGGAAAGAAAGTATTCTTATCCGCTTATCGAAACGGAAAAGATATTATTTTAGAAGTTCGTGATGAAGGTGTTGGTATTCCACAAGAAGATATTAGACGAGTATTCGAACCGTTTTACACTGGGAAAAATGGTCGTACATTCGGAGAATCTACTGGTATGGGACTTTATATCGTAAGTAAAATTTGTGATTATTTAGGTCACTCTGTCAAACTAGATTCTGAAGTTGGGAAAGGAACGACGATTAAAATCATCTTCCACAACGCTGCAAATAATCAATCAGAACATACGGAGAAGGTGACCGAAGCATGATCGTAACATATGCAAGCAAAATGTATGAGAACTCACTCTCATACATTTTTTGCAATAAAACTACTTCTATATCTTCTAACCGGAGGTATAATTTATGACCTTTTGGCAATTTGCATTTAAAAACGTCACGCGCAACTCGAGAGCTTATTTTGCTTACTTTGTAAGTAGTTCTTTTTCGATTGCCGTTTTCTTTTCATTTGCTGTTTACTTATTCCATCCGAAATTACAAAAATTTGGCATGGTCTCTGAAATTTCAGGATTAATGATATTTTCAGAAGTAGTAATTGTATTTTTCTCTTTCTTCTTTTTACTATATTCCATTGGTACTTTTTTAAAAGTTAGAAAAAAACAATTCGGCGTCTTGACCGTTTTAGGAATATCTAGAAAACAATTACACCGTCTCGTCTTCATGGAAAATATGTTAATCGGTATTTTATCTATCTTTTTCGGCATGCAGTTTGGACTTGTCTTCTCGCAATTTTTCTTATTAGTGACAGCAAAAATTACGCACGTACCGGGCATATATTTATACTTGCCTATTAACGCGTTTATTTTAACGACAATCGTCTTCCTTAGTCTTTTTATCGTTGTATCTACATTGACACCGATGCTCATTCGTACAAAAAAAGCGGTACACCTTTTAAAAATAAATAGTAAAAAACGAAAAGAAAGAAAACCGTCCATACTTATTTCTTTATTTGGTGCGATTTGTTTATTTGGTGGCTATGCGTTAGCTGGAAATCCTAAATATTTCGTATCAGTAAGCCCACAAATAGGTGTTATATATATGGTTTCAAGTATTTTCGTCATTCCAACGCTCGTTACAATCGGTACATATTTCTTCTTTTCACAAATTAGTTTCTTACTTATTTATATTTTAAAGAAAAGAAGAAAGTTTTATATGAAACAGATTAATATGCTTTGGATTTCTGATTTAGCAAACCGTATTCGAACGAATATTAATATGCTTTTTATTGTAGCAATGCTATCTACTATCGCTTTCACAATGATTACGTTCCTATATGGGTTCGGAAAATTTATTAAGCTAGACGTTAATAGAACTTCGCCTTTCCCAATTTCTTATTTTTCTTATGATGCGAATCCTTTTGTTACAGAGCATTTAAATTGGCTTGAGCAACAATTACAAAAAGAACATTTTCCTTATAAGAAAATAAAAGCTGATATATATAAAACACCACTAAAAGAAGATAAAGATGTAGCTATTTATGATGATGTATACGCAATTAAGCAAAGTGACTATAACAAGCTTGCGAATTCTTTACGAATGAAACAACTATTTATAAATGATAACGAAGCATATGTTTTAACGGGGACGTCTTATATCACTATATTCAATGAATTTGAGCAAAGCTATAAAAGAGATTACATTACACTCTCTAGTACAAATACGAAATTAAAAGTAAAAGGCTATGAACATATCAGTGCAATTCCATCTGACTTTTCATATCAAACGATCGTATTGCCTGATATTGTCGTGAACAACTTACCTAACACGGTAAAGCATATATCAGCATATAATTACAAAATTCAAAACTGGGAACAGACGTATGAGATTGCTGATAATTTTATAGAAAAAGTGCAAAAAGATCGAAACAAATTCCAGTATGAAGGACCTCTTATTCGATCCTTTGAATCAGCAGGATCGTTATATAGAATAACATCTGGTAGTGCTGCATACTTCTTAATCGGTACATTTTTAGGAGTTATTTTCTTCATTGGTGCTGGTAGTGTTCTTTATTTTAGAATGTATACCGATTTAACGAACGAACAAGAGAAATATATAACGATTTCTAAGATCGGTGTGACAGATAAAGAGATGAAACGATCTGCAACCATTCAGCTTAGTATTTTATTTTTCGTTCCGTACATTATGGCATCCATTCATACAATGTTCGCAACGAAAATGCTGCAAGATGTAATTGGCTTATCGTTGTTCAAAGAAATTTCAGCCGTTCTTATTATTTTTGGATTCGTTGAAATCGTATTTTTCTTATTCATTCGTTCACTTTATATGCAAAAGCTATCACAATATACTAATACACATTAAAAAGGTTATTACATAAAAAAGGTGGGATCTCTTCCCTCCTTTTTCATACTCATTATATTAGGAGGTTTAGGTGAATGACATTTTGGCAGTTTGCATTTAAAAACGTCTCGCGGAACGCCAGAGCTTATTTCGCCTATTTTGTAAGCAGTGCGTTTTCCATTGCTATTTTTTTCTCATTTGCAGTTTACTTATTTCATCCTAAATTGCATATGACAGACGTAAATTATGCTCTGAACATATTAATGACAATTTCAGAAGTTGTCATTGTATTCTTTTCATTTTTCTTTTTACTATATTCAATCGGTACTTTCTTAAAAGTACGAAAAAAGCAATTTGGGATTTTAACAGTACTTGGCATCTCTCAAAAACAATTAAAACGACTCATATTTATAGAAAATATGTTAATTGGTGTTCTTTCTATATTTTTTGGCATTCAACTTGGACTTGTCTTTTCACAGTTCTTTTTATTAGTTACCGCCAAGATTACACATGTACCTGGCTTATATTTATATTGGCCTACAAGCGCCATTATTTTAACTATCATCATCTTTCTCGGACTCTTTATTCTCGTATCATCTTTTACACCGATGCTCATTCGTACGAGAAAAGCTGTACGTCTTTTAAAAGAAGGAACAAAACAAAAAGAAAGAAAAGCATCTGTGCTCATCTCTCTATTTGGTGCGATATGTTTAATATCTGGATATGCATTAGCCGCAAATCCATTATATTTTCTGTCGCTAGGTGACATCATTGGACTTTTATATGCCGTCTCTAGTATATTTGTCATCCCATCGCTTATTGCAGCTGGAACATATTTTTTCTTCTCACAAATTAGCTTTTTACTCATTCGTATATTAAAAGCGCGAAGAACGTTTTATATGAAACGCATTAATATGCTTTGGATTTCTGATTTAGCATCACGTATTCGGACAAACATTAACATGCTCTTTATTGTAGCGATGCTATCAACACTCGCTTTTACAATGATTACATTCTTATACGGTTTTGGGAAGTTTACAAAGTTTGATGCGATAAGGGAAAACCCTTTTCCTTTTACATATTTATCACATACTGAAAATACGTTAGCGGATGAGCATTTAAACTGGTTAGAGCAAAAGTTTAATGAAGAACACTTTACTTATACAAAATTTAAAACGGATATATATGAAGTATCTTCAGCTGAAAATAATACGCAACTCTATTACGCAATTAAACAAAGTGACTATAATGTACTTGCTAAAGCATTAAATTGGGAAAAACTCACGGTGAATAAGAATGAATCTTATATTCTTATGAAAGACTTAGATGATCAAGTTATTGGAACACTTCACAATAAAGAACAGAAAAATACTCTTACACTTACTCAAAACAATTTACAACTACACGTGAAAGAATATAAAAGTTATAGTCCATTCCCAAACAGCTTAATATACCAATTACTTATACTATCTGATGAAAATGTAGAAGCCTTATCGACCGTTTCCAAGCAAATGAGTGTATATAACTTCAAAGTTACAGATTGGGAAAAAGCACATAATATCGGTTCATCGTTTATAACAAAAATCCATAACGACAATGCAGCAATTCAAGCAGAGCACCCGCCTTTCCATGCAAGTGAAGCGAGCGATTCTCTATATAAAACAAAACTAAATGTCGCTTCATTTTTCTTAATTGGTACTTTCTTAGGTGTTATTTTCTTTATCGGGGCTGGCAGTGTTCTTTACTTCCGGATGTATACAGATTTAACAAATGAGCAAGAAAAATATATAACGATTACGAAAATTGGTTTAACGGAAACTGAAATGAAACATTCAGCGACAATTCAGCTTGCGATTCTTTTCTTCGTGCCTTACATTATGGCATCCATCCATACGATGTTCGCGACAAAGATGTTACAAGAAGTTTTACATCTCTCGTTCTTCGCTGAGATTACAGTCGTACTTATGATTTTTGGAACAGTTGAAATTTTATTTTTCCTTTTAATTCGTTCCTTTTATATGCAAAAATTATCACAACACATTAAGTTTTAAAAGATAGAAAGGTGATTACTATGGAAGAAGTATTACACATAAAAAACGTCTCAAAAGTATATGAGGGAAAAGTCCCTCATACAGCCTTAAAAAATATAAATTTACATGTAGATAAAGGTGAATTTGTCGCTATCATGGGACCATCTGGTAGCGGTAAATCTACATTTTTAAATGTTATCTCAACAATTGATTCCCCTACTTCTGGTGATGTCGTTATTAACGGAAAAAAACCACACACATTTCGTAGGGAAAAGTTAGCTATTTTCCGCCGACAAGAGTTAGGCTTTGTTTTCCAAAACTTTAACCTATTAGATACACTAACAATCGGTGAAAATATCGTACTACCTTTAACATTAGATAATATTCCATTAAAAGAAATGGATGAAAAGCTTGATAACATTTCAAAAAAGCTTGGCATTGATCATATTTTAGACAAGCGTATTTTTGAAGTCTCTGGAGGACAAGCACAACGTACCGCAGTAGCACGTGCTGTTATTCATCATCCGTCACTTCTACTTGCCGATGAACCAACAGGAAACTTAGATTCAAAAGCGGCAATTGACGTAATGGAGCTATTTACAAAATTAAACAAAGAAGAAGATGCAACAATTTTAATGGTTACTCACGATCCATTCGCAGCGAGTTATTGTAACCGCGTCATTTTCATTAAAGATGGAGAGCTTTACAACGAACTACACCGCGGATTGTACCGTGAGAAATTTTATCAAGAAATATTAGATGTTTTAGCATTACTAGGAGGAAGACGTGGATGACATTTTGGCAATTTGCATTTAAAAATGTCTCGCGTAATTCGAAAGCATATTTCGCTTATTTTGTGAGTAGCGCGTTTTCTATTATGGTTTTCTTTTCATTTACTGTATACGCGTATCATCCACGCTTACAAATTATGAATAAATTACAGGAACAAGATCCATTGATGAACTTAGCCGGCATGGCACAGTTTGTTATCGTTTTGTTCTCGTTCTTCTTTCTCTTATATTCTATTGGGACATTTTTAAATGTACGGAAGCAACAATTTGGCGTTTTAACTGTTCTCGGTATATCTCAAAAACAATTAAAACGTCTTTTGTTTACTGAAAATATGATAATTGGAATGCTTGCTATTTTTGCTGGTATTCAAGGCGGTCTTGTGTTTTCTAACTTTTTCTTACTCGTTACTTCTAAATTAACAAGTGCAAAAGGACTCTATTTATATTGGCCAACAGAAGCAATTATCGTTACAACCGTAACTTTTATTATTTTATTTTTCATCGTTTCTACGTTTACACCGATGTTCATTCGCACTCGTAAAACAACACAGCTCATTAAAGGGACTAAAAAAGGCGATAAAGACAAAAAACCATCTATACTTATTTCGATATTTGCTTTAATTTGCTTAGCATTATGTTATTATATCGCTGGTTATCCGCAAGGCTATATAACAGAAAAAAATGTACAAAATGGATCTGTATTCTTAATTATGCTATCTATTTTACCGCTCGTAGTGGTGGGAACATATTTATTCTTTTCACAAACGTTTCTTCTCTTTATCTTTATTTTGAAAAAGCGGAGAAAGTTTTATATGAAGCAAATAAATATGTTATGGATTTCAGATTTAGCTAACCGCACTCGTAGTAATATTAATGTACTCTTTATCGTTTCTATGCTATCTGCACTTGCATTTACAATTATTATCGCGCTATTTGCTATCAATAATAATACGAAAGCAATGATATTAGAACGTTTTCCTATCCCCTTCACATATACATCTAAAGGGGAAAATTCACTTGAACAAAAACATATTGCTACAATTGAAACGGAGCTTACAAATGCTAATTTTCAATACAGCAAGCATCAGTCTACATTGTTAAAAGATACCGCTTTAAAAGAAGACATTACTCTTATGAAAATGAGTGATTATAACACGCTTGCAAAACAATTAAGGAGACCAGAAATAAATCTTGATTCTACACAAGTTTATATGATTTCTCGTTACTCACCAGAGCTCTTAAATCTTGTATCAAATCCATTCGCAAAACAAAATACAATTACAATCGGATCTAATAAAAAAGAATTTCACATTAAAGGATTTATTAATAAATCCATTGAACCCGCCTTCGCATTCCCTTATTTAATGGTTGTACAAGATGATGTATTCAATACTATGATTCCTCATATTGAAACAACCATAGTGTATAATTACTTCGTTGAAAACTGGGAAAATGCGATTGCTCCTACGAAAAATATATTAAAACATATTAGAAATGATACAGATAACTTCTATGAGGCACACAAAGATGCGGAAGGTAATTTTCAACCCCCATTTAATATTTATACAGCTGCCGATGACCTGAAATACAGCAAAGGAAATTCAATTGCTACTTTCTTTATTTGGACATTTCTCGGTTTTATTTTCTTTATCGGTGCGGCTAGTGTTTTATACTTCCGTATGTATAACGACTTAACAAATGAAAAACAAAAATATATTACGATTACAAAACTTGGTTTAACAGAATCAGAAATGTTTCGCTCTGCAACGATTCAATTAGGAATTTTATTTTTCGTTCCTTATATCGTTGCTGGTATTCACACATTATTTGCCGTTAAGTTTTTACAAAGCATACTCGCTTTTTCTTTACTCAAAGAGTTATTAATTGTACTCACTTTCTTTGGGATTATCGAGATTATTTTCTTCTTCTTAATCCGATCTCTGTACATTAATAAGTTATCACAGCATATCAAAATATGAATAAAATGGCCTTGTGCGTATTGCACAAGGCCATTTTCAATAGTTTTTAATTAGCAGCAATATCCGCCGTAGCCACCATATCCGTAACCGCCATAACCACAACCGCCTCCGCCACCGAAGCAGCTAGCACCGATGATAATTAATAAAATAAACAATACGATTAGAAGCGCAAAACCGCCTCCGCACCCATGTCTGCGGTTACAATCATCATGTCTGTGTTCACACTTTTCGCTCATTACTCTATTCCTCCTTTAGTATCATTCATAACAAGTTCACCTTGCTCTAAATGAGGGGATTCCATTTATATTATGTTTTCAGGGCGAATAGGAAGCTTGGCTTACTTAAAAACGGGCTTGTTTTGGCAATTGGGCTTCATCGATAGGCGAATTAGCCTTTTCAAGATGTAAGCATAAAGCATTTGACATACTTCTAATTTCTTACTAAAATTTAATTGAACGACCAATCAGTTTTTTGATTATACATTCAAATTATATAAATCAGGAGTTGAATAGCGTGACTGATTCTTTTATTGCAGAGGCTAGGCGTGAACAAATTATTCTTGCATGTATTGATACATTAGAAGAAGTTGGATATAACAACTTAAGCTTAACGAAGGTAGCAAAAAAAGCTAAGATTAGCACTGGACTTATTTCTTATCATTTTAACGATAAGCTTTATCTTATGAATCGGACATTACAATTTTTAGTTAAGAAACAACATGAATTTATTAGCAATCGATTGCTATTAGCCCAATCTGAAATAAACAAACTAGAAGCTTTTATTGAAGCACATTTGGCTTACCAAGAAACTCATTACAAAAATAATATTGCCTTGATTGAGATTGTCTTTAATGCAAGAAATGAAGAGAATATTCCTTATTACAGAATTGAAGACGATGAAGAAGATGATGCACTTAGAACGATGTTATTAAATATTTTGAAGACTGGTCAACAAAATGGAGTATTTTCTAACTCTTTCCAAGCCGACACATTAGCTTCATTTATTTTAGGAGCAATCGAAGAAAGAATGCTGAAGGCAAATGCATCTATATCTATAGAAAATTACTCAGATGAGCTCATAAAAATGGTGAAGAAACTCACTATTTAAATGCCCTGATTTTGAAAAATTATATATGAAGAAAGGATGAACTACACATGAAAAAGGCATCTGTCATTGGATTAGGTTTTTTAGAAAAATTACTTGTTATAGTAAGTCCAATCCTTTTAGGCGTTATCGGATATTTTTCACCTAAATTAATAGAGATTATAAAAAAGATTCCCCTCTTTTCTGATTCGAAAATGATAGAACTTTTAAATTTTATTAACCCCTTCTGGCTTCCTATTATCCTCATGCTCATTGGTGTTATTGCAGGAATTTTATTTTCTTTAATTATTTATAGTGAAGCTTTAAAAATGAACATTACTTCGGAAAGCATTCATGTAAATAAGGACGATCAAAAGAAGCAAATTACCAGTTCAAATGTAAAAGCCGTTTTTGTAGATACAGGCCAAGTGGTAATCATTGATCAAGAAGACCGCGAATGGTTACGTGAAAAATCTGATATAAATCCACATAAAATTAAAGATATTTTCTTGCTGCACGGCTTTCCATGGGTGGAACAAGATCCTTATAAGCAAGACTATAGTCTATGGAAATTAGAGGATGAGCGATTTAATAAAAATGTAAATACCATTTTGTATGAAAGACGAAATGCTATCCGAGACGGAAACTCGAAGAAAAAGAAGCACTTACGTAAAGATCTGAATGAGCTAGGAGTCTTTGTCAAAGACGATGGAGAAGATCAGTATGTCCGTTTCATTAAGTAATAGAGCGATAGAAAGCACAAAAAAACGAATAAAGCACGCAGAGAAATTACATTTTCTCTGTGTGCTCTATTCGTTTAAATCGGCTCTTCTAAATAAACATATTCAATAAAAGCGCAAAACCAAATGCAATAAATGATAACAATGTCTCGAGTACCGTCCACGTTTTAAACGTTTCCTTCACCGTCAAACCTAAATACTCTTTTACAAGCCAGAACCCTGCATCATTTACGTGAGAAAACATTAATGAACCTGCTCCGGTTGCGATAACGAGCAATTCTAAATTTACACCTGACATATGCTGAATAACTGGTGAAACAATCCCTGCCGCTGTCGTTAATGCTACTGTAGCTGAACCTGTTGCGATTCGAATTAATCCAGCTACCATGAAAGCTAACACAATTGGTGATAACGATATATGTTCTGCCATTTGCGCAATCGCTGTTCCAACGCCGCTTTCAATTAATATTTGTTTAAACCCACCACCTGCACCGATAATTAAAATAATGGAACCTACCGGTAATAAACTTTCATCCGTTAATTTTTTAATGACCTTTTTATTAATTCCTTGTCTGATTCCAAGTAAATAAAATGCTGCGAAACATGAAATAAGTAAAGCAATTACTGGACTTCCTATAAACACAAAAAATTCAGTCATCTTTTTCGGTAACGAAATATATGGTGCAACGACTGATAAAATCATCAATACAACTGGTAATAAAATAATAAAGAATGAAATTTTACGACTCGGTAAATCAGTTGAGACAGTCGTAACTCGAACAAGTTCTGGTTCGTTTTCAGGTATAACCCTTTTATGTACCCACTTTGCAAATATCGGTCCTGCGATAATGGCTGCTGGTAACGCGATAAGTAATGAATATAAAAGTACCTTTCCTAAGTTCGCGTTATAAATACCGATTGCTGTCATCGCCCCTGGATGTGGTGGCACGAGCCCGTGAACAATAGATAATCCAGCAATAACAGGTAACGCAATTAATAATATATTTTGCTTCGTCGTTTTTCGAATAGAAATAACAAGTGGTAATAAAATAACGATCCCCACTTCAAAAAACACTGGAATCCCTATAACAAATCCTGCAAATAACATAGCCCAAGGTAATTTCTTCACACCGAAAAATCGAATAAAGAAGTCTGCCACTTGCATGCCCGCCCCTGAATCGGACATCATTTTCCCTAATATAGTTCCAAGTGCCAAAATACCAACTAAATGCCCTAGTACACTACCAACACCAGTTTCATAGGCAGCCACTATTTTCGTTAAATTCAGTCCAGACATAATGGCTAAAAATAAACTCGCAACTGTTAAACTAATAAATGCATGCCATTTCCACCATGATACCCCTAAAATAACAATTGTGATCGCAAGTAACGTGACGATTAATAAGTATATATCCATCTCCCATTCCCCTTACTTTATAAAAAAAGAGGGCGAATACCCTCTTTTTTATACGTCATAATTCACTACATAATGCTGCATTTCTGTATTGTAGTAGCCTTCGCTATATTCAATTACTTCGCCAACTTCATCGTAAGAATAGCGCATGCGTTTTAATAGCGCTGCTCCCTCTTTTTCACCTAACGCTTCGGCAACAAAACTAGGCGCAAGTCCAACAGCGAATTCATCTCTGAAGTTTTCTAAATGAATGCCTCGGTCTTCAACTAAATCATAAAGCGATTGCAAATCAAAATCCGATAAATCTGTACTTGCCATTTTCGCTGAGAAATAGTGCGTATAATGAATGTACGGTGCATCATTTAACGTATATAAACGTTCAATACGAAAACTCTCTTTACCGAATAATCGAAATGGCACTGTTCCTTCTTCATTCTGAACAATTTCTGCTTTTAGCAATTTTTTCTGTACTTTATATCCTTCTTCCACTAACACTTCAGTAAATTTCTTACCCTTTGACAGTTTTGTCGCAGAAGTGTTACGGATGACTTTCGTTCCTTTACCGCTTTTCTTTTCCAAATACCCTTCTTGAGCGAGTTCTTTAATCGCATTTCGTACTGTAATTTTACTCACCTTGAACTCTTCTTCTAACTGCGGTTCGGAAGGAATATTCGTATGAATTGCATATACACCATGCAATATTCGATCACGAATAATGTTTTTTATTTGTAAATATAATGGTCCTTTTTTTCTCGTTACGTTCACCGTTACACCCACTACCTTTCTACATCACCTACTGATGCCGTCATTGCCCGAAGTATATCCTTCTCTGATGACATTGGCGTATCACCGACGATTGTATGTGCAAGCATTCCAGCTGCTGACGCAAATGAAACAGCTTTCTCTGGTGCAAACTCTTCTATCTCGCCATGAATAATCCCGCTCGTATAAGCATCTCCAGCACCTATTCTATCATATACAGAAAACATAAGTGTTTTTGCAAAAGTGAACGTTCTATCTTTACATATGAATCCTCGAAGCGAATGTGTATTATCACTGTTAATAGAGCGATGAGTACCAGCGATTGTAGCGATACTATACATTTCAGCTACCTTTGGAATTAGATCCATCAGCTGCGCCTCTCGCTCCGTTTCTTCTGTTTTCATTCCTAAAACAAACATTGCATCTTTTTCGTTCATCATTACAATATCAGCTAGCCCTAACATTTCTTCATAATGTGGTTTCGCCTGTTCATATCCGTCTTCTCCCCAAAGTGATGGACGATAATTGCAATCAAAGACGACAGTTCCTCCGTTTTCTTTCACTGCTTTCGCTAAAGATTTCATATGATGACGCACCGTATCATTCATCGCAAGTGTAATCCCGCAAAAATGAACAATATCAATTTCCTTCGCGATTTCTTCAAATTGATACATTTCTTCACATGCCGTATTAAAGCTACTTTCTAATCGATTCGAATATGTAACGCGGCTTGCACGTGCTCCAAATCCATTTTCCAAAAAGTACATACCGACATATTTGCCGCCTCTTGAAACAAGTGAGGTTTGCACACCTAACTTTTGAATATAAGATAATGCCGCATCTCCAACCGAATTTTCCGGTAAAGTTGAAATAAGAAGCCCTTCATGCCCGAGATGAGAAAGTGCTGCTGCCACGTTCACACCTGTACCAGAAAATGAGTATTTTAATGTATTAGCTTGCGATAACAATTCATATCCTGGTACTTGCAGGCGCATCATTACTTCACCAAATGCTGCAATTTTCTTACGCATATTGATCAACTAACTTCTTCACGACTGCTAATAATTCACGAACATCTTCTACTTTCGTGTTACCAGTTTCTTTATCAATAATAGAAGAGTACACGTGCGGGATAACTTGCTCTACGTTTGCTTCAAGCGCAATACGTACAATTGTTTCGAAGTTTTCTTTATCAATTCCGCCTGTTGGCTCTAATGCAAATCCCTCTTCCGCACAAGCTTTCGCAACTGCGCGATATTCTTCTTCATGAGCTAAACCTTTCATTGGGAAGTATTTCAATGAATTTCCACCCATATCACGTACAAGTGCAATTGCTGTTTTAATTGGAACGATTGCTTTTTCTTCCCCAGCTGCACTAATTGGACCAGTAGAAATATTTACGTAACCTACTTTTCCTGTTGGTGATACTAAACTATTAATCCAGCTATCTTTTCCGCCAAGATTTGCACGTGTCGCTCCAACTGAAGGGAATACTTGGTTAATATGGCTACCTGGATAATGTTTCGCAATTTCAGCTACAACTGCCGCTTGGCGATTATCTCCTGCTCCTAGTCCGATTGATACAGCGTCTTCAATTTCTTTTCCGTATGCTTTCATCGCTGTAACTGCTTCTTCTACTGTTGGATAGTCTTTTGATAACACTCCCACTACTACATAACCTTCTGCTGCTTCAAAAATATCTTTCGCATTTTCGATATTGTTCGCTAATACATTTAATGCTACACGGCCTTTATAAAAACGTTTTTGAATGTTTGTCATTTTAGTTTCCCCCTACGATTTCTCTCAATTTTTCTTCAATTACATGTATGTCATCACCTAAAAGTGGACGTGGATCAATATCAAAGAATCCTTGTCTTACTCCGTAATCACGTGTATAAATTGCGATTTCCCCTTCGCGTAATGCAGTCACAACGTCTTTTGCTGATTTATTTAATTCATTCTCGTCAATATGAATACGAGCTCTAAAGATTGCTCTTCCCGCTTCATCTTGAACGATCGTTACATTTACACCGTTTAATTCTTTTAGCGGCATAAGTACTTGTAATAACTCTTTTTCTTGCTCGCTCTTATCTTCTTTTACTCCGTACTCATCAAGTGCTTGCAGTAAACCAAAAGTTGTTTCTTTCCCAACTTTCATACTTCTTCCAATGCAATGTAATTGCACTTTCAGCCACTCAATATATTTTCGTTTCCCGCCAACAATACCAGAAGTAGGTCCTTCAATTGCTTTTGAACCGCTATAAATGGCAAGGTCTGCATACTTCACATATTTTTGAATATCTTCTTCAGCTGCCGCATCGACGATAAGCGGTATGTTATTTCGCTGCGCAACTTCCCATGCTTCTTCAACAGAAATCATATTTTTTTGTACTGCATGATGGGATTTCACATACAGAATCGCCGCTGTATTTTCACCAATCGCATCTTCAATATGCTCTGCTTTCCCTTCATTTGCGTAGCCAACTTCTACAAGTTTTCCTCCGCCTAAATAAATCATCGTTTCAACAGGAGCACCGTATTGAACGTTATGACCTTTTAACATAATCACTTCGTTTTTCGCGATGACCTCTTGATGAAGTCTTTCACTTTTACGGCGATTTCCTTCCGTCACGATTGCTGCGATAGAAAGCGCAATTCCGCTCGATGCTGAATTCACAACGACCGCTGCCTCTGAATCTAGAATTCTCGCAATATGATCTCCTGCTTTATCTACTAAATCAGCAATTTCCACATAATTTTGTCCCCCATGTTTCATTGCATCCATAACTGTATCTGTCGGAGCGGATACACCTAAAATACTCATTCTACCGCTCGCATTAATTACTCTTTTTAATCCGTACTTAGCATTCAATGAATGACCCATTGATTACAACCCCTTTCGTATCAATTCTTCTTTCAGCAATGCGCTGATCCCCTTCTGAATCAATTAACGTAATCTTCTCATCTTTCACCGTAAATAAAGTTAAATTTGCAATATCTCCTTCTTGAATACGGCCAAGCTCTGGTTTCTTAAGCCACTCTGCTGCATTTTTCGTAACCGCATCAATTACTTCTTCTAGCGAATAACCTAAGTAAAGGAATTTCGAAAGAACGTGAGCCATACTATACACGGGACCATGCACGCGATTCTTCCGGTAAATATCTGTACTAATTGTATTAAATGCAATACCATGACGCTTCGCCGCTTCTGCTACTTTAAAAGAAAAACTAGCATTACCGTGACCAACATCTAAATGTACGCCGCGATTCACTGCATCTAGTAACACAGGTAGCGGTTTGCCTTCTTCATCAAATAAATTATTTTCTTTCCCGTTTAAGTAATGTGTAATAACATCATCTTTTTCTAAAAGAGGTACAACTTCCTCAATGCGAGGAGGCGCTGAACCGATATGTACCATTATCGGCAATGATGTTTCACGAGATAAATCACGCGCTATATGAAGCGGTTCAATTCCGCTATCACAAACGACACTCTTACTCATTCTCGCCTTTAACCCAACGATTACATCTTTATACTTTTCTACTGCTTCTATTACTTTCTCTTTATCGATCCATTCCATATTGGATAATTCATCAATTCGTTTCAAACCGATGCGAGAAATATTTAAAAAGGCAAATAAATTTGTTTTCGCCTGCTCCCTACTTTTAACTAAATCTGCAATACGATCAGCTCCGCAGCTACCCGCATCAACAATTGTCGTTACCCCTTGCTTAACGCCAATTTCGTCCACCTCATCGCCATACGGATCAAACTCTGGAAAAGCATGAACGTGCAAATCAATCCAGCCACTCGATACGTAAGTACCTGAGTAATCAAGAACCTTTCCACCCTCACCAGCACCAGCTTTCGTCACCTGTGCGATTTTTTTATTTTCAATTACAATGTCAATCTCTTCCCCGTTCACACGTTTCACATTACGTAGTACGAATCGTTCTGTCATTGTACTTCACCCTTTTCTATAAGAAGCCATAAGAATACGCTTACATTAAAGTTTCATTTTATATGTCTTTCACACGTTTAGCGTAACACAAAAAAAGGGAGAAGTAAATATAACGTTATAATGTTTAAGTCCCGATAATAGATACAATTATCATTTCGTAAATTTTATATGTTAAGATATTTTTAGTACATTGTGCCTCTGATTTTTCAAGACATTTCTCTATCATAAATAAAAAACCAAAAAGCACTTAAATTGATAGGCCTTTTGGTGATAGATAGATTTATAAAATGAAACTTTAATCAGTGTGGATTAGCCTTCACCAACTTTTGAGGTGGAAGCCTTACTGCCCACCAATAGCGGGCTAGAACTAAACAATTGAATTATTAATTAACCAATCAGTAAATAATTTATTTCCTTCACACTCATCTAGATCTTTTGTATGAACATGGAAAATTTCATATCCATACTTATCATAGAATGGATACTGAGAAAATTGATGATTTGATAAATCATCATAGGAAGAAATATCAAAATACACTACCCATAAATTTTCATTACATACTTTATAAGCTATAGCCTCATATGTAAAAACCTCTTCTATATCCCCGTAATAAAATAAATGCATATGAATCGAATCGTCAAAGTTATATTTTTTCATAGATATAAGCTCCTTAGACATTATCTAAAATATTTATGTGCACTAACATTAGGAGGACTATGATAATGTAAGATAGGACCTTTTCCATCAATATAATGATAATCTATGGCAAAAACTCGGTTACCAGTAGCTTTAGAACGTACTTGTATTATCATTCCACCCTTAGCTGCTTCTAAAATATATTGCTTCGGAGAATTGAGTGCCTTTTGTACATATGGACGCGCAACCGCCCAGGCTTTATCCGCAGCAGTTCTACCTACTTTTGAAACTAATACTCTTAATGCACCAAGAACAATAGCAGGCAATATCTCCTGCTTAACAACCAATTCGCCAGTAAAAGGATTTTTTTCAACAACAGATTCAACCCTTAGTTTACTTACTTCCTCCTCTAGTTGTAAAAAAACAGGGTCATTTACTAAAAACCCATACTCTTTTTCAAAATTTTCAAAATCGAAGTCAGAAGTATCAACCTTTGATAAATCAATGCCTAGATTGATTTCAGGGATATACTCCGTTACAATACCATCTTCTTCCGTTTCAATACTTGCATCAGCAATTGATGGTAAAGTAAAGCTCAGCAATAATGCAGCAGAAATCATCCCCGTGATAAATTTCTTTTTCATCTACCATTCTCCCTCCTAAATATATAACAGCAGAAAACAATAAAAATACACTTTTATTATCTCGCATTTTAAATAATAAAATATTAAGAAAAATTTAACTAGTCTATTAATAATCATCAATATTTGTTACTATCAATTTGTATAAAACAATTATTTAATGACATTTAAAATAAATCTCATAACTAATTCATTCGGTGCAAATATAGAGCAATTTATATAATTAATAATTCCTTTTCGTTCCTATTTCAAGTAATCGCCTTTATCAACTGCTTAAAAAGAATGGTCTTAAATCTCATCGATATAAGAAGGTACCATTTTTTATAATCCGATATTGTGTATAAAACAACGATAAAGCATAGACAAGTACCCAATAAAAAAATCGCACTTTAATAAGCTTTTTTAGCACCCCTACTTTTATTTGTTAGTTTAAAGACAATCCGATTTCGTATCCATTGATTTATTTCGCTAGCTTGATAGGCGGCCAATCATGAAAAAAAGCTATCTACTTCAGATAGCTTTTTCTCTATTCCTGAACCGTCACAATAACCCCATCCATATTATTCCCCGAAACTTCATACTGCTTATTCGCTGGAACATTCACTGTCCTGTTCCCGGATACTTTATAATAAGACACCGTATATTTCTTACCTTCCACATCGGTTGTAATTTCTTTTTTCTCTTTCAAGAAGTCTAAGTATTCCTCTAATGTCATTTTCTTTTTTTGCATAATCGCACTATGAGGTAAGCCGACATAACGAATGTGCCACGGCTCATATTGAATGCCTGTAATATTGCTTTTATTTTTCGGATAACGTAAAACAAAGCCGTGCTTCCATACGTTCTCTTCAATCCATTTTCCTTCAGGCGCTTTTTCCATTTTCTTTTGCGTCGATCCAACGTCCAGTGATAATCCTAAATTATGTTCACTATATCCTGCTGGGAGTGCATAATCAGATCCCATGTCTTTATATAATTTACTTTGTTCTTTAAAATCTCTATACCCGCTATTCATTAAGAAATGTTGTACACCATCTTTTCCAGCCGCATCGACAACGTTCAAAAACTTTTTTACAACCTCCTTTGATAAACGAAGATTTCTATCAAATATTACGTAGCCTCTCACTAATTCACTACTGTGATTTACATTTATAATGTCAGACCTAATACTATCTTTTTTCACTGGGTAGTCTTTGTTAACTAATAATAGATCCCCTTTATAAATTTCTTCTTTTGTAACCTCTACCTTTTTCATATTTTCATTCTTTACTGCACTATTTTCCTCGCCGATTTTCACATCAATTTCTTTTTGAAATAACGGTGATATATAAACGCCTACACAGATTGTGCATGCGATAAAAAAAGAAATAAATACCCACTTTTTCATTTCTAGTTCCTCCTTAACGTAACTTACGTCTAGAATAGAAAAAACTATTAAAATAAAAAGTGGGATAAAGTTTAAATTTTTATTAAATTGTTACGTTCTCGTCTTTTGGCAATCGCACTTCAAACATTGTTCTAACTACATTACTTTCAGCAGAAATCGTACCGTTATGCTGTTCAACAATATTTTTCGCAATAAATAGCCCAAGGCCTGTCCCGCCACGGTTCTCAGTTCTCGATTTATCACCTGTATAAAACATATCAAAAACATACGGTAAATCTTCTTCTGGAATGCTATCTCCATAATTTATAACTTGTACGACAACTTCTCCATTATCGATATACCCATTCAAATCAACAAATTGCCCATCATATCCGTAACGAACAGCATTTGTTAACAAGTTTTCAAATACTCTAGCTAACAATTTTCCATCACCGTTAATCGGCAAATGAGGATCAACATTCAATCTAGCTTCTAAATGATGTTTTTCTAATAACGGATACAATTCCTCATGTAACTGTATAAGTAGCTCACTTATATCAATCGGCTTTTTATCCAGCTTTAGCATGCCATAATTCATACGTGTAATTTCAAATAGCTCATCAATTAAACTTTCGAGCCTTTGCGATTTCGTATATGCAATTGTAGAGAAATGTTTAATTTGTTCCTTCGTTAAATTTTCATCTTTAAGAATTAAATCTAAATATCCTAACACGGATGTTAATGGTGTTCTTAAATCGTGAGCTAAGTTAACAATAAGCTGATCTTTACTACTTTCCGCAAAGTCTCCTCGTTCCACTGCTTCTTTTAACTTTTCACTCGCAACATTTATTTCACGTGCGATATCTCCAAACTCATCATTTGATGAAACGCGCACTTCATTTGTAAAATCTCCATTCGCCAAATGATGAATTCCGTTTGAAATCTCATCAAAATATTTTAAATACGGTCTAGTAAGGAAGAAGAAAAACATAATGGACAGAGGTATGAAGATAATTAAAAAGAAATTAACATCCCCAATTTGTCTTATTATCGACCGGACTTGAGCTAACGAATCCTCAAAACGAACGACTAATTTATAATAGATCCGTAACCCTTCATAAATGATATACGTTACGCCAGCAGCACATATCATACTTAACGCAAATAGCATAACCATCTTCGAGCGAAAACTTCTCATCTTGTTAGCCATTGAAACTATAACCTACTCCCCACACTGTTTTTATTAACTTATTCTTTCTTTTATCTTCCCCAAGTTTTTTCCGCAACGTACGAATATGTACCATAACTGTATTTCCGCCTTCAAAATAATCATCGGCCCATACTTGCTGAAAAATATTTTCCACATTGTACACTTTCTTCGGGTGACTCGCTAATAAATATAAAATATCAAACTCTTTCGGTGTTAATTCAACTTGTTCTCCGTACACATTTACCGTTCTTCGCTCAGGATCAATAACGACTCCTCCTACCTCTAAAGCAGATTTATTCTCCGCCACTTTCGGCTGATTTAACGTAAGAAATCGGCGTAATTGTGCATTTACACGTGCGACTAATTCAATCGGTGTAAAAGGTTTCGTCATATAATCATCTGCGCCTAGCACAAGACCTGTCACCTTATCAAAATCAGACGTTTTCGCACTTAAGAAAATGATTGGCATATGATGCTTCGCGCGAATTTGGCGCGTCACTTCATACCCATCCATTTTCGGCATCATAATATCTAAAACCACTAAGTCGATTGGCTGCGTTTCAATAATATGAATTGCCTCTTCTCCATCAGCTGCTTTCACGACGTGGTACCCTTCTTTTTCTAAATGTATCTCAATTAAATCAGCAATTTCTGCCTCATCATCCGCTATTAAAATGGAAATGCGCTTCATTTTACTCCCCCTTTTATACGCTCGATTGTAAACTAGTCTATCCAATTTGTACAATACGAAAAGGTTACTCGCGGGAGTAACCTTTGTAAATAAAATTATATCAGCGATTTTCCAAATATATCGAACACAACTTGAATTATATCGACGTTTCGACAAGGAATATCGACTTACCGACAATTAACGACGAAATTCGCCCACTATTTTAAAGAATCCATTCACCGCTCAAAAACAATCCGCTGCTTCGTGATTTCCGCCAGCCTTCCGCGATCTACTTCATACTCAGCGTCAACACTTTGCGGCACCATCACTTTTCCGCCCTCAAGCGTCACTTCTGGTGAAATAATATCCTCCTCCCAATGTCTACTAGAAGCGGATATATCTCCTGGAATCGTAAAGTTCGGCAATGAGGCAAGCGCAACATTTTGCGCTCGTGAAATTCCCATCTCCACCATACCGCCGCACCAAACTGGTATGTTATGTTCCATACAATAATTATGAATTTGGATCGATTCTGTTAATCCGCCCACTCGCCCCGGTTTAATATTAACGATTTGGCAACTACCAAGTGTAATCGCAACGCGCGCGTCTTCTAAACTATGGATACTTTCGTCTAAACAAATCGGCGTTTCAATCTTCTTCTGTAGCTGTGCATGATCAAGAAAATCGTAATCTGCTAGTGGTTGCTCAATCATCATCAATTGGAATTCATCTAGTCGTTTCAGACTCTCCGTATCCGCTAATGTATACGCTGAATTGGCATCAGCCATTAACGGGATATGCGGAAACTCTTTACGTATTTCTTTTAATAACTCATAATCATGCCCTGGCTTTATTTTCACTTTAAAACGCTCGTATCCTTCTTCAGCGTACTTCTCGATTTGTTTTAACATAACCGGAATCGTATTAAGCCCAATTACAACACCGACTTCAATTTCAGACTTCGTTCCGCCAAGCACTGTCGCTAACGATTTCTTTTGACGCTTCGCATATAAATTCCAAACAGCCCCTTCAATTCCCGCCTTTGCCATTCGGTTTCTTTTTATATGCTGAAACAAGCTCGGCACTTCATTCGGATGAGAAATGTCAGCCTTTAATAAATCCGGTATTAAAAAATCTTGCAGTACATGCAGCGCGGTTTTCACTGTTTCTTCCGTATACCACGGTTCAGAAAATGCAACGACTTCACCAAATCCAATATGTCCGTCCGTATCTTCTAATTCAATGACGATACTTTCACGCTTTTCATACGTTCCGTAGCTTGCAGCAAACGGGATTACGAGTGGCATTTCCGTTATATGAAGTGTCGCTTTTTTTATTTCCACTTACATCTCCTCCACTAATTGTCTTAACTCTCGTCTTAACAATTTTTTCGAAGCGTTTCGTGGTAATTCCTCTAAGAAACATGCTTTTTTCGGCACTTTATATTTCGCTAATTTCTCCTCGCAAAAGTGAATAATTTCTTCTTCTGTTACCTCTCCGCTTTTTACAACAAAAGCAGCGGGTACTTGTCCCCATTTATCATCAGTCATACCGACAACACCAGCTTCCGCTACCGCCGGATGAGAAAGTAACACTTCTTCAATTTGGGCCGGATATATATTTTCCCCACCAGAAATAATTAAATCACTTCGGCGATCTAATACGTATAAAAATCCTTCTTCGTCTAAATAACCGAGGTCGCCAGTATGAAGCCATCCGTTTTGAATTGTTTCGCGCGTCGCATCTTCACGGTTAAAGTAACCACCTGTTACGTTCGGTCCTTTTACTACGATTTCGCCTTCTGTAAATGCCGGCACTACGACGCCATCTTTTTCAATACGAAGTCGGCACTGAAATAGTGGTTTTCCAGCTGATCCTACTTTCGTTAACATATAATCTGCGGACAACGTACAAATTTGCGACGACGTTTCTGTCATACCGTACGTTTGATATACAGGAATTCCTTTTTCTACACACATTTCTAATATTGGTTTCGGCGCTGGTCCTCCGCCAAGTAACATGCATCGTAAAGAAGATGGGTATGTCTCTGCCCCAAGTCGCTCTAATAAATCAGTTAACATTTTAGAAACGACAGAGATAATTGTTACGCCTCTCGTTTGAAGTGCTTTATGAATAAAATCAGCATCATATTTCGGAACGAGTAAAATGCGCATGCCGTACATAATGTTTTTCATTAAAAGAGATAGCCCACCAACGTGGAACATCGGCATACAAGCTAACCAGCAATCATCATCACGAAGGCCTAAATTAAGCGAAGAACCAACTGCGCTTGCCCAATGATTGCCGTACGTTAAAATAACGCCTTTCGGTTTGCCTGTCGTCCCAGACGTATAAATAATTGTCATTGCTTCTTCTAAAGAAAACTCTTCTTGTATAGAGGCTTCCTCTTTTGGTCCATTCATCACTTCAGCGAATGAATATACAGGAATATCTTTAGCATCAAAGTCTTGATCTGTCACTAAACAAATAACTTCAGCATCATCCATTTGCCAAAGTAGCTCTTCTCTTGAAAGACGCGTATTTAAAAGCACAGCTACTGCACCTACGTAAGATAGGGCGTGAATAACTGTAATCATCTCCATACCATTTTTCATCAGAACAGCCACCTTTTGCCCACGCTTCACTCCAACATGCGTAAGGTGTTCGCAAACAGATACTACTTTTTCATGCAGCTGCATAAAAGTAACTTTCTCTTCCTCTATTTCAATTGCAGTGCGATCTGGTGTTAAAAATGCACGTTGCATTAACCAATTTGGCATCGTCTCCATCACTCATTCTCCTTTCATGAAAGAAAGAGACTTGATATGACATCAAGTCTCTTAGTTGTTTTGTTTCCGGTTTGATCATTTGGTTGCGACTCACTTTGTGGGCGAGCTGCTTCCGTCTAAGAACCTTAGCCAACGAGGCTAAACAGTCGGCTCCGCTTTTGATCACGGGAAACGAGGGAATTGACCGAAGTCTGGACGGCGTTTTTCTTTGAACGCGTCGCGACCTTCTTTTGCTTCGTCAGTTGTGTAGTACAATAACGTTGCATCTCCAGCTAGTTGTTGAATACCAGCTAGACCGTCTGTGTCTGCGTTGAATGCAGCTTTTAGGAAACGAAGTGCCATTGGGCTGTTTGCTAAAATTTCTTCTGCCCATTGTACTGTTTCTGCTTCAAGTTGTTCTAATGGTACTACTGTATTTACTAAGCCCATATCAAGCGCTTCTTGCGCGTTGTATTGACGGCATAGGTACCAAATTTCGCGAGCTTTCTTGTGGCCTACCATACGAGCTAAGTAACCAGCTCCGTATCCACCGTCAAAGCTTCCTACTTTAGGACCTGTTTGTCCGAATACAGCGTTGTCTGCAGCAATTGTTAAGTCACATACGATATGAAGTACGTGTCCACCACCGATTGCATAACCTGCTACCATTGCGATAACTGGTTTAGGAATTGCGCGAATTAGACGTTGTAAGTCTAATACATTTAAACGAGGGATTTGGTCGTCACCTACATATCCACCATGACCGCGAACTTTTTGGTCGCCGCCTGAACAGAATGCACGTCCACCTTCACCTGTTAAAATGATAACGCCAACATTTGCATCATCACGAGCATGTGCAAAAGCGTCGATTAACTCCATTACCGTTTTAGGACGGAATGCGTTATGTACTTCAGGGCGGTTAATCGAAATCTTTGCGATACCATTGTATGTTGAATAAATAATATCTTCGTAATTGCCTTCTTTTACCCATTCAATAGCCATTACAACTACCTCCTTGTATATTTCTGATCTCCTCTATAAGTGCAACTTCATTCTTAACTGAAAAAAGCATCACTGCATAGTTTTTAGAAATCCCTTTACTATTGTATCAAAATTTTCCGGTTGTTCCACATGAATTGCATGGCCAGCGCCATCAATTTTGACAAATTTCGCGTCAGAGACGCATTTTTCGATATTTTTTAATATGCGAAAGAACTTTTCATCATGCTCACCGTTCATTAAAAGAACAGGCATTTTTAAGTTTTGCAGCTCATTCCACCATGAAGGCTGAGCCCCTGTTCCCATGCCGCGCAAGCTATTTGCAAGCCCTTTTGGATTGTTAGCGAGTCGTTCTTTTCGCACTGCTTCTTGTACGTTTTGTGCTAAACTTTTTTGCGTTTCAAACAGCGGAATATTTTCCCACATCGATACAAAACTTTCGATGCCTTCTCGCTCAATTTTTTGAGCAAGTCGCTCATCTTTTTCACAGCGTTCTTTTCGCTCATCTTCACTTTCAAGCCCAGCTGTACAGTTTTCTAATAAAAGAGAACGTACATATTCTGGATATAGACACGCCATCGTAATCGCCAGTCTACCGCCCATTGAATAGCCAAGTATATGCGCCTTTTCAATATGAAGATAATCTAGTAGTTCTTTCATTTGCAATGCCGCATTTCGAATATCATAATGCGTCACATCTTCAGGACTTTCCGTTTTTCCGTGCCCAACAATATCTACTAAAATGACTTGAAACTGCTCGCTCCAAGAAGGAATGAAGGAACGCCACGTTTCCATACTTCCCGTAAAACCATGAAGAAGTAGAAGTGGTTCTCCGCTTCCGACTACTTCATATTCATACGATAAACCTTGCAGCGTTACGTTCATTTTGATTCACCTTGCAACGATGTAGTAATGACGTCCTGTGTTTTTGCCCATAACGTACGGTGCAACGTTAAGTTTTCATCACGGTTCGTACAAATTTCCACAACGTGTAAACCTTCTGTCGTCGTTCCTTTTTGTACCTCTTCACGGAATTGCTCCCAACCATTTACACGGCTAAATGAACCACCGTACATGTTGACAACATGCTCATAGTCAAGCCCAATTGGAGTTCCAAATAATGATTCGAAATGTTCCTTTTTCTCATATTGTGGTAAGAATGAGAAAATACCACCACCGTCATTATTTACAACAACAATCGTTATATTTAACTCATGTAATTTTGCGGCTAATAATCCGTTTAAATCATGATAAAATGATAAATCACCGATTACTAATACGAGCGGATCGCAAATCATGCTCGCTCCTAAAGCTGTCGAAATGATTCCATCAATCCCATTTACACCGCGGTTAGCCATCACTTGAATATTTTTATCCGATGTGAAAAAGAATGAATCTGTATCACGAATTGGCATACTATTACTCGCAAATAACGTTGCTCCTTCTGGTAATACGCGGACAATATCCGTAATGACTCTTCCTTCAAACGCAGTATCATATGTTTCCATTTCGCGAAGCGTTTCCTTCGTTTTTTCGTTTATATGTTGCCACATTTGGGACCAATCATTCTTTTTCATAACTGGCATTTTTTCTATTAGTGCACTGCAAAATGCAATATCACTTGCTTGGACAACTTCTGTTGCAACGAGAGCTGGATCTCTCCATTGTCCTGATTCATCAACAACGATATGAACAGCTTTCGTTTGTTTTTTGATGAACTGCGTTAATGCTTTCGAAACAGGCATACCACCGAAGCGAATTATAACTTCCGGCTTCCACGTTTCTTTTAACAGCTCATTTCGTAAAAATGTATCGTAACAGTCGATTACCATCGTTTTATCGTGGTGTCCACTACGAATGTTAGAAAGTGGATCCGCTAATATTGGATATCCCGTTTTTTCAGCTAGTTGCGTTGTAAACGTTGCGATTTCTGAATGACTATCATCTCCACAAATAATAAGCCCCTTTTCCATATGTGAAAGGCGCCCTACAAGAGAATCTACATATTCACTCGGCATCACCGCATTCCCTCGCTGAACTACTCCTGTATATTCTCCGCGTCCTTTATCCCATAAACTTTCTAATGAGAAGTCCGGGATAAGCGGTTCACGAACTGGAAAATTAAGATGAACAGGTCCTTGCGGTGCTAAAAGCGCGCTCGCTATCATGCGCTGCGTTGTCATGCGAGCGTAATGATACATCGCCTCATTCGCTTCTGGAAGTGCCATCTCTGTAAATTGCTTCACAAACGTGCCGTATAAATTAATTTGATTCATCGCTTGTGGTGCACCGACATCTCTTAATTCATGCGGTCTATCTGCCGTTAAGACGATAAGCGGCACTCGCGAATGAAAAGCTTCACATACAGCTGGATAATAGTTCGCTGCAGCCGTTCCTGACGTACATAATAATGCAACAGGACGTTTTTTCGCTTTTGCGATACCGAGCGCAAAAAATCCTGCTGATCTTTCATCTACATGTAAATATGTGTTCATTCCTTCATGTTGTTCCATTAGTAGAGCAATCGGCGTTGACCGTGAGCCTGGACTAATGACAACATCACATACATTTAGACGCGTCAGTTCATCCACGAACGCGCCTAAATAATATGATAATGCTTCTATATGATTGTTCATTTCATTAATTCCTCCAAAGCACCAAGCATCGGTCTAAACTTCAAACTTGTTTCTTCATATTCAAGTTGTGGTACTGAATCAATTACAATCCCGCAACCGGCGAATAAGGATGCTTTCTCGCCATTTAATAATCCGCAGCGAAGTGCAACCGCAAATTCACCATTTCCTTCATCATCTATCCAGCCAATCGGTGCACCATATAATCCTCTGTCTAACAATTCAACATCACGAATCAGTTTCATCGCTTCCAAACGAGGTGTCCCGCCAAGAGCTGGTGTTGGATGTAATTCTTCTACCATTGTTAAAAGACTCGCATCGCCTTTTGCCTCTACAGGCGTATATAAATGAATTAAGTTTTTCGTTGTTAATAAGCCCGGACTTTCCGGAATATTAACAGATTCGCAGTGCTCATTTAATACAGACCTGATCATGTTCACAACATAACCGTGTTCAGCTAAATTCTTTTCATCATGAAGAAGCGCATCACTATTTCGCTTACTTTCTTCTATAGATTGACCATGACCAGTTGAACCAGCAAGACACATTGAAGTAAACTTCTCATCTTCTTTGCGAATTAATCTCTCTGGCGTCGCTCCTAAGAAGCATGCTCCTTTATAATCAAAAGAAAATACGTAACAATCTGGTTGCCCAATGCGAAGCGCTTCTAAAACAAGCGCAGAATCAATATGATGATCCATCTCTACTTTTAGCTCCCTCGCTAATACAACCTTCTGCACGTTCCCCTGCTTCATCTCATCTTGCACTTTCTCAATAGCCTTCATCCAGCCTTTCGGATCCACTTCTACTTTAGAAGTAACTGTTAATTTCGATCCTTCTAGTGCACATTTACTCTCCTCCAAAATTTTCTCTTCTAAAGAAACAATTTCGTTATAAAGAGTTTCTGCACAATCTGTTGCTGAAACGAATGTATTCATTGTTAACCATGCTTTTTCATTTTTTACAGTTAATAAAAATGCTGGTAGTGAAAATGTCGTATCATCAAATTCTTTCCATAAGTCTGTTTTCTCTTTTTCTTGGTCAAATGAAAATCCACCAAATAAAAGAGGACCTGTTCCAAATTCATATTTTTCTCTTTGTACAAACGATTTCTCTTTTACTTTATCCCACTCGTCACGAGCAGTTTGAAAGCGTTTGTGAGAAGCAGTTGCTATAGTGAAAACAGAACCAATTCCAGCAAATATTACATGCTGAGCTGGGTCTGCAAAATAACATCTATTTTCGAATGAGATCCTTTTTCCTGCTGCATAAAACAGAAGTGGATCCATCCAGTCTATTTGTTTTACAAAACTAACCAATATTTTTTCATCAGTTGCATGCTTAATGGCTGCACTTAGAACTTCTTGCAAGCCTTTTTGTTTCGTTTGAATCACAATTGTCTCCCCCCTATGGGCGAAAAATAGTCATAATTACGCTTGATTTTAAGATACACCTCAAACGAAAGGCCTGTCAACGTTTAGCATTTCTGAGAAATTCACCTTCTCTTCCTAGAAAATAAACGTTGACACTAAATGATGCTTTTTCTACACTTAGTTGTGTACAATATGTGACCAAAGGAGGATTCAACATGGAAATGAACGTCGAAACGAATTCCTCTCCTACGGCGCCAAAGCCAAGCAAGCAAACAGGCTGGCGCATTTGGTGGAGTTTACTACGTCCCCATACATTAACAGCAGCTTTCGTTCCTGTTTTCATCGGAACAGCCTATGCAATGCAGGTCGGAGGTATAAATCAAATACATCTCCCTCTTTTCCTTATAATGCTTCTTGCTTGTCTTCTCATTCAGGCAGCAACAAACATGTTTAATGAATACTTTGATTATAAAAGAGGACTTGATCACGAAGGTTCAGTTGGTATCGGCGGCGCTATCGTTCGCGATGGCATTCAGCCAAAAACAGTGCTTAACTTAGCATTTGGATTTTTCGGCATCGCAATACTATTAGGTGTTTATATTTGTATGAATTCTAGCTGGTGGCTTGCTGCAATCGGTCTTGTTTGTATGGCCGTTGCTTACCTTTATACGGGCGGTCCACTTCCCATTGCCTATACACCATTTGGAGAGTTAACAGCCGGATTATTTATGGGTGTCATTATTATCGGGATTTCATTCTTTATTCAAACTGGAACTGTAACATCAGAAGTCGTTTTACTATCTATTCCAAGCTCCATTTTAATTGGTGCCATTTTACTTGCTAACAATATCCGTGACTTAGATGGCGATAAAGAAAACGGTCGTAAAACGTTAGCAATTCTCGTTGGACGCGAGCGAGCAGTTGGTGTACTTGCTTCTATGTTCATCGTTTCCTACATTTGGACAATTGCTTTAATTATCGTCGGCATCGTATCACCATGGATGCTTATCGTATTTTTAAGTGCACCGAAAGCATATAAAGCGACGAAAGGCTTTATCGGCAAAAGCATTCCAATGGAAATGGTACCTGCGATGATAGCAACAGCAAAAACAAATACAATCTTCGGTCTCTTAATGGGAATCGGATTATTACTTGGATATTTCCTTTAAAAGGAGCTGCTAATGCGGCTCCTTTTTCATATACCAATTTCAGCTCATAATTCCTACTCGCAACGCTCATACTATGTAAAGAAACTGAATTGTAGGAAGGTGGACGACTATGTTAACTCCACAACAAATAAATCAATTTAAATCCGTTTTAGAAAAACAAAAGCAAGAACTAGAGCAAACGATACAAACACACGAAAATGAAGATCGTGCATCTGAACGTGAATCTGTTGGAGAGTTATCTAGCTATGATAACCATCCGGCTGATATGGCAACAGAGCTATATGAACGTGAAAAAGACTTCGGGCTTATTGAACTTTGGCATAAACAATTAGAGGATACGAAGCATGCCTTGCAAAAAATAGAAGCGGGTACGTACGGCATTTGCGAAGTATCTGGTGAAGAAATTCCATTTGAAAGATTAGAAGCAATGCCGACTGCTACAACATGCGTTGAGCACGCAACAAATAAGTTAAATATGAATACACGACCAGTCGAAGAAGAAGTATTGTCTCCTTCTTTCCATAAACATGATGAAGATCATTCTGTTGAGTACGATGCAGAAGATGCATGGCAAGATGTAGCCAATTACGGAACATCTGAAACACCATCTGATTTAGAAAGACAAGATTCGAAAAACTATAACGGCATGTACGTAAATAGTGAAGAAAACGTAGGCTACGTAGAGGATTTTGAAAACTTTATCGGTACAGATATGTATGGAAAAAATCCGCAAGTTTTCGCTACGGAAGAACATGAAGAATATGAGCAAATGCTTGATGACTTTGAAGAGCGTACCTTTAAGGGCGAATTGTCTTCAAATGATTCGAGTTCCAAAGAATAAAAAAAAGCATTCCGAAAATCGGAATGCTTTTTATCGCTAGCTAATTAGTTTTTTGTAACGTTAGCAGCTTGTGGTCCACGGTTACCTTCAACGATTTCGAAAGAAACTTCTTGACCTTCTTCTAAAGTTTTGAATCCGTCACCTTGGATAGCTGAGAAGTGAACGAATACATCGTCTCCACCTTCAACTTCGATGAAACCGAAACCTTTTTCGCTGTTGAACCATTTAACTTTACCTGTTTGCATGTCATGTACCTCCTAAATAAAAATGAAACTATGAATCCACATGAAAAGGTGGATATAAAGGACATGAATGTATAACAAGCTTACAGCCTTTAATTCAACGTGCTTTATTTCCGTACCACATTATGTAGCTCAATAGTGACTTCACTATATCACGCTATATCCAAAACGTCAAATGAGAACACTTTCATTCCATTATTTTTTTATAATTTTAATATAATGTTGAACTTCCATATTCATATTTTATCTCGCTATTTGCGGACTGCTCGATTGGTGAGAGCTGACAACCAATTTTGGGTGCTCCCACTTTATTTGAAAATTAACAAAACTAAAGTATTCTAATCCTATTAAATTCTGTACAATATAAATATCTATTACATACGAGGTGAAAAAAATGAGAGCACATGAAATCGAGTATAAATTATACGGCGATGATATGCAGTTTGTTGAAATTGAGTTAGACCCAGAAGAAAGCGTGATCGCAGAAGCTGGCGCAATGATGATGATGGAAGATTACATAGAAATGGAAACAATCTTCGGCGATGGTTCTGGCCCATCTGGAGGTTTATTCGGAAAATTAATGGGCGCTGGTAAGCGTCTCGTGACAGGCGAAAGCATGTTTATGACTGTATTTACAAATACAGGTCACGGCAAGCGTCACGTATCCTTTGCTGCTCCTTATCCGGGTAAAATTATTCCTGTAGATTTAACAGAATATCAAGGAAAAGTAGTTTGTCAAAAAGATGCATTTCTTTGTGCCGCAAAAGGCGTTTCTATCGGAATCGAGTTTACGAAAAAAATCGGAACTGGTTTCTTCGGCGGTGAAGGTTTCATCATGCAGAAACTTGAAGGTGATGGACTTGCTTTCATGCATGCAGGCGGAACTGTATATAAGCGTGAATTAAAACATGGCGAAAAACTTCGCATCGATACAGGTTGTCTCGTTGCCATGACAAAAGACATTAACTACGATGTCGAGTTCGTTGGAAAAGTAAAAACAGCTCTATTTGGCGGCGAAGGTTTATTCTTCGCAACGTTAGAAGGACCTGGAACAGTTTGGATTCAGTCCTTAACACTTAGCCGCTTAGCAGCACGTCTGACAAGCCCAGCAGCGCAAAGCACTGGTGAAGGCAGCGTTTTAGGTGGACTTGGTCGTTTATTAGATGGAAAAGAGTAAAAAGGGCCCTTATAGGGCTCTTTTTATTTAGGTGGACTATACAAACCACTTTGAATCATATAATACTCCATCGCTTCGTTAAGCCATGCCTCTTCTTCTTCCGTATAAGGAGATGGCATCATATTATTATATTGTTCTTGTGCATTCTCTAATTTACCTAGAGAATACATTGTCTCTTCACCAACATACTTAAGAGTCGCCTTCATATGTTCATCAACCAATTTTTGCACTTCTGAATCCTCAATTTGTCTTCCGAATAACCTTTTCACTTCTTTTGCTAAACGCACAAACTCTTTATCAAGTGCCAGACTCTCTTCTTCTGGTTTATTATATAATCCATCAACTGTTTCTTTTGATACATATTCTTCAAGCCATAAACGTTGTTCAGTTTCTTTTTGAATGCTGTTAATTAGACTCATTAATATGTCACTATCCAACTCTTCATCTTCCTTAAGACATACCATTGTTCGTTCAAGCGCCTTAATCGAAACTTCAATTTGTTTTCTTTTTTCTTCAAAGGCTTTTCTTTGTTGCTCCAATGTTTCTTTTAAACTTACATTCAAACTTGGCATTTTCAGCATGACGCTTATTTCTTCTAAACTATATCCTAATACTTTAAGGCTCACTATTTTTTGCAGCTCTAATATATCTTTTCCTTTGTACACACGGTGACCAGAGCTAACATTCTTTTCAGGTTTAAGTAATCCAATTTCATCGTAATATTGGAGCGTTCGTTTCGTTGTACCTGTTCCCCTTGAAAACTCACCAATTGAATAGCCTTCTCTTTTGCTCATCTTACACTCCTCCTAACAGTATGTTTACAAAAATCATACTCCCTCACGTAACTGTAGGTTCAAGCTTTTTTTCTAAAAGAATGAATCAAGTCCCTCACTGCATATATTGAACTATACCTTTTCTTAAGGAGGCTCCCTTAATGCGTACTCCTTTATCCTTTGATAAAGATACCGCCATACTGTTAGCTTCTTGTTGTGAGTTAACATATGAACAATATAAACAAAATGGGATTTTTGAAATACCAGATGGTTTTCAATATGTACAAGGCTTTCAAGGAAAAACCATTCAAACGACAGAATGGTTCGGATTCATACTAGAATCTGAGGATACCGTTATTATAGCTTTTCGCGGGACACAAACAGATACAGACTGGATTATCGATTCACTCGTTAACCAAAAACCATATCCATATGCTTTAAATAGCGGAAATGTCCATAACGGCTTTCTTTCCATTTATGAATCTTGCCGAGATTCTATTATGGATATGCTCGTATCGTTACCAGCCCATAAGAAACTTCTTGCAACCGGTCATAGCTTAGGCGGCGCACTCGCTACACTACATATACTCGATGCGCGTATAAACACTGCCTTCGCACAGTACGGTCTGTATACATTTGCCTCCCCAAAAGTGGGAGATATTGCATTTCGTAATTATTATAAACTACAAGTAGCTAGTAGCTTTCGTTTCGTCAACTTATTTGATGTCGTTCCACTTCTTCCTCCTCGAAACATAAATTTTAATGACCAAGACTGGGAATATGCACACGTTCATCACAACATGACTTTTACAAAAAACACAAAATCTATTACAAATAATCATGCCATGACAACATACAAAACATGTCTGACTTCTCATTTTTAACCAGTAAACAATTGGAAATTAAATATCCTTATACTATAATAATATATGAAGTTACTTTTGGATGAGGGGACCTTACATGCTAAAATTTATCTTCGCACTTTTTCTCATTGTAATTTTTACGTTTACAGGTTTCTTTACATTTTCATACTTTGCGACAGGAGAATATGGTGGAACGGGTGTAATATATACTGCGATCCCATTTCTTTCTTAAGCAAAAAAGAAAACCGAGCTTAATGAGTTTAAGCTCGGTTTATTTATTAGTGTCAATTTTTGTCGGTAAATCGATATATCTTAAAAATCGCTGATATAAATTTCATATAATCTTTTCCAACGTAGCAATCTCTTTAAATTTGCGTAACTGTATTACCAATACCCCAAATCTCATTACTATACTGTAAAATCGTTCGATCGCTCGCAAAATGACCAGATTGTGCAATATTTAAAATCGACATTTCGAGCCACTTCGTTCGGTTCTCATAAGCTCTACCAACAGCTTCTTGCTTTTCCGCATATGGGCCAAAATCTCGCAGAACGAAATATTCATCATTTTGAATAACGAGAGAATCGTAAATTGCTTCAAATTCAGCTCCCGACTGTGCAAAGAAACCATTCGTTAACTGGTCTACTACCTTCTTAATGTGCCCATTGTGGTGGTAATAATCACTTGCACGATATCCACCATTTTGATAGTAATGAAGAACCTCTTCGGCCGTTAAACCGAAAATGAAACAGTTATCATCACCGACTCTATCTTTTATTTCAATATTCGCTCCGTCTAACGTGCCGAGCGTAATCGCACCATTCATCATAAATTTCATATTGCCTGTTCCGGATGCTTCTTTACTCGCCGTTGAAATTTGTTCACTTACATCGGCCGCTGGGAATATATCTTCCGCTACAGACACTCGATAGTTTTCTAGAAAGATAACTTTCATATATTGGCTTACGTACGGATCGTTATTCACTTTCCTTGCAAGTTCATTTATTAATTTAATAATTTTTTTCGCATAGTAATAGCCAGGTGATGCTTTCGCTCCAAAAATAAAAGTACGCGGATAAAATGTAAAACTAGCATCCTCTTTCAAACGGTTATACAAATATAAAATATGAAGAACATTTAATAATTGTCGCTTGTAAGCATGTAGCCTTTTTACTTGCACATCAAAAATAGAATTAGGATCAATTGTAATCCCCATTGTATTATGAATGCGCGCTGCTAAAATCTCTTTGCGCTCTTGTTTTACCTCTGCAAATTTCTCTTGGAAACTCGCATCGTATTGAACTAATTGTAGCTCTTGAAGCTTAATCGGTTCTTTCTTCCACTCTGTTCCAATCGCCTCTGAAATAAGGTTTGTCAGCTGTGGATTCGCCTTCATTAACCAGCGTCTATGAGCGATTCCATTCGTTTTATTATTAAACTTATCTGGATAAAACTCATAAAACAATCGCATTTCACGTTGTTTTAAAATTTCCGTATGAATTTTTGCTACACCATTTACGCTATGACTACCGACAATTGCTAAATGAGCCATTTTCACAAGATCATGCGCAATAATCGCCATCTCTTCAATACGATGCCATTCATACGGATAACGCTCCCAAAGTTCATGACAGAAACGTTCATTAATCTCTTCAATAATCATATAAATTCTCGGTAATAACGGTTTAAAAATGTGAATTGGCCACTTCTCAAGCGCTTCTGATAACGTCGTATGATTCGTATAAGAAATCGTTTGCGTCGTTATGTGCCAAGCTTCTCCCCATGCTAGTTTTTCTTCATCTAATAAAATACGCATCAGTTCTGGAATCGCCAAAACTGGATGTGTATCATTAATATGAATCGCAATTTTCTCATGTAATTGACGAAGGTCACCATATCTTTCTCTATGCATACGAACGATATTTTGCAAGCTTGCTGATACGAGGAAATACTGTTGTTTCAAACGAAGTATTTTCCCCTCATCATGCGTATCATCTGGATATAAAAACTCCGATACCGCTTCTGTTTCACGCTTATATTTCAAAATATCTTTGCAATTTTGTGGGAAAGGAACTGGTTCCGCATTCCAAAGTCTAAGTGTATTTACAGTACTCGTCTCATAACCTACTACTGGAACGTCATATGGTACGGCCATAATTACTTCTGCATTTGTATGCCTGAATTCTAAACGCCCATCAATGTAGAGCGGTTCAACATTGCCGAAATAACTTACTTCTACAGCTTGATCATGCCTTCTTACTTCCCATACATTTTCATGAAGAAGCCACTGTTCTGGAAATTCAACTTGATAACCATCAACAATTTTTTGATCAAATAAGCCGTGTTTGTAACGAATTCCGCACCCATGACCTGGTAAGTTTAAAGATGCAAGTGAATCAAGGAAACAGGCTGCTAATCGTCCAAGTCCACCATTTCCAAGACCTGCATCTGCTTCCACCTCTTCTAATTGTTGCAACGAAATTCCAAGCTCAGAAAGCCCTTGCTCACATACATCCTTGATGCCTAAATTTAATATGTTACTTCCAAGCAAACGCCCAAGTAAAAACTCAATGGATAAGTAATACATTTGCTTTCGCTCTCCAGACCGATAACTTTCATTCGTTGCAATCCATTGACTATTCATATACTCACGTACCATATACCCAAGCGTATTGTATTGATCACGAGTTGTAGATTCTTTGAAACTTTTACCATACATCGTCTCTAACTTTTCTAGAAAAGCTGATTTGAAACTTTCAACATGAGTAAACATCTCTTCACCACCTACATGTTATTCCATGAGACTTTTATACAATTTCTTATAAGCCAGAGCTGATTTTTCCCAGCTATAATCTTCAGTCATTGCTTGTTTTACAAGCTGCTCCCATACCGGTTTATCCTGATAAAATTCAATTGCACGACGAACAGTGTGCAACATGTCATGTGCATTAAAGTTCGTGAAACTGAAACCATTTCCTTCTCCAGTTTCTTCGTCATAAGATTGTACCGTATCATTTAATCCGCCTGTCTCTCTTACAATTGGAATCGTACCGTACGCTAATGCGATAAGTTGTCCAAGTCCACATGGTTCAAACAATGATGGCATTAAGAATAAATCACTTCCCGCATATACTTGGTGGGCTAATTCTTCATTAAAGCCAATATACACTTTTACCTTCTCAGGATACTCATATGCCATCCACTCAAAGAATTTCTCATATTCCGAATCACCTGATCCTAAAATAATACATTGTACATCTTCTTCTATTATTTCACGGAATACAGTACGTACTAAATCAAGACCTTTTTGCTTCGTTAATCTCGTTACCATTGAAATAATCGGCGTTTCTTCTTTTTCTGGCAAACCAAAATAACGCTGCAACGCGCGTTTATTTTTACTCTTTTCATATAATGAATCTGCATCGTACTGAGCAGTAATATACGAATCCGTTTCTGGATTATACACGCTCGTATCAATTCCATTTACAATGCCGCTAAGCTTACCATTATATTTTCGCAACAATCCATCTAACTTCTCACCGAAAAATTCATATTGAATTTCTTCTTTATATGTCGGGCTAACCGCTGTAATTTGATCAGAAGCGATAATACCGCCTTTCATAAAGTTCACATTTCCATAAAACTCTAACTGCTCACTATGAAAATATTCATCACCAAGTTCTAGCAAGTCGTACATCACTTCAGGAGGAAATACACCTTGGAACTGCAAGTTATGAATTGTATATACTGTTTTAATATGCTCATATAATGGGTTATCTTGATACTTTTCACGTAGTAAGAAATTTACCATAGCTGTATGCCAATCATGGCTATGAAGAACATCCACTTCAAAGTCAAGATGAGGAATACACTCTAAAACTGCTTTCGAAAAATAAGAAAAACGCTCTCCGTCATCATAATGACCATACAGAGAATCCCTCTTAAAATAATATTCATTATCTATTAAGTAATACGTAATCCCGTCTTGCTCACCTTTTAAAATTCCGCAATATTGATTTCTCCACCCAAGCGGGACGTTAATTACTTTATGTAGCGTACATCCATCCCTTAATTTTTGCGGAATAAGACTATAATTCGGGAGTATAATACGAACTTCCACACCTAATTTTTTTAGCTCTTTTGGGAGCGCACCTGCTACATCAGCTAATCCTCCCGATTTAACAAATGGTACACATTCTGATACTGCAAATAAAATATTCACTTGTTGTCCCACTGCACGAAAAGCTTATACTACTTCCCTTGCAGCTTCCTCCCTTCGAGTTTTCATTTAAATTAAAACTTTAATCAGTGGAGGAAAAACCCCCACTGATTCCTTAAGAATAACTATTAATCGTACTGTTTTGCACGCTTCCTTTTTCTACAACGTATGGCTCATCGGCGTTTCCTTTTAGTACAACACCGTCACCAATTTTCACATCTTTATCAATAATAACACCGTCTATTATACAGTTATCTCCAATTTGGCTCTTTTGCATAATAATGCTATTACGAACAATTGAACCTTTCCCAATTTTAACAGAACGGGAGACAACACTATTTTCTACTTCACCTTCGATAATACTACCATTTGCAATCATTGTATTTTTCACGACTGCACCCTTTACATAACGAGTTGGTGGCTCATCTTTTACTTTCGTAAAGATTGGTGCTTCTTTCTTAAATAGTTGCTTCCAAATAGCAGGTTGCAAAATTTCTAAGCTATGTTTATAGTAGCTTTCAATTGAATCAATAATAGCTACATATCCTGTATGCTCATACGTAGCAATATGTAGTGATTTTCCGCGCTTTTCTCTCACTACATCGAATAAGCTATATTGCTCCACATCTTTATATGAATCGAATAAATCTAACAGTAATTGTTTCTTTAACACGTACGTTTGAAGCGAAACCCCTTCATGGCAAACTTCCGTAATATCAGCTGCCGTATGTATATGTCGCTCTAACACCGCTTGAAAATTCAATGCTGTTACGAGATGGCTATTCGTAATAACGACGTATTCTTCTCTAGCTCTTAGAAAATAATCAATATGTCTTCTAAAATGTGCAAAAGATCCAAATTCATCTTGATCACATTGGCAATTTGGCGGGAATAAAAACAGTCCGTCTCTTTTTCTATCTAAATCCCACTGTTTGCCTGAACCAACGTGGTCCATTAACGAGCGGTTTTTATGACTTGTAAAAACCGCTACACTATGAATATTAGAATTCACCATATTTGAAAGCATGAAATCAATGAGTCGATAACGGCCCCCAAACGGTAACGCCGCTAGTGAACGATGCCCTGTTACTTTCTTTAAGGAAGGAAAACTTCCCGTTGCATTAATAATTCCTAACATTTTTTCTCCCATTCATTTCATCCCCCTTTTCTATTTCCCTTCAGCAATGAGTACTACATCGTCGACATTTTTTTCTGGACGAATAATTGTTCCATCTTCAATAACCATTTCTGATCCAACGATCGCTCTTTCAATCACAACATTTTTACCAATCTTCGCTCCCGGCATAACGACAGAATCAATAACCATACTACCTTCTTCCACCGTCACTCCTTGGAATAGTACAGAATGCTTCACGTCCCCTTCAATGACGCATCCTTCGTTAATAAGTGATTCTTCTACTTTTGCCTTTTCAGCGATATATTGAGGTGGTTCGTTTGGATTAACAGAATAAATACGCCAATTACGATCATTTAAATTCAGTGATGTTTCATCGCGAAGTAAATCCATATTCGCTTCCCATAAGCTTTTCACCGTTCCAACATCTTTCCAATACCCTTCAAACGGATACGCCATTAACTTCTTCCCTTCATCTAATAAAAGCGGAAGTACATCTTTTCCGAAATCATTACTAGATTCAGGGTTTCTTGCATCCATTTCTAAATACTCTTTCAAAATTGCCCAGTTAAAAATGTAAATTCCCATTGATGCAAGATTACTTCTTGGAAATTGCGGTTTCTCTTCAAATTCAACAATCTCCATCTCTTCGTTCGTATTCATAATACCGAAACGACTCGCCTCATCCCAAGGCACTTCAATAACAGAAATGGAAACGTCCGCTTCTTTCTCAATATGGTAATCTAGCATTTTACTGTAATCCATTTTATAAATATGGTCGCCTGATAAAATGAGAACATACTCTGGTTCATATTGACTTAAATAGTTTAAGTTTTGATAAATGGCACTTGCCGTACCTGTGTACCACTTCACACCTGAAGACTCCGCATAAGGAGGTAATACTGTGACTCCACCGCTTACTCGGTCTAAATCCCACGCATTGCCGATTCCGATATAATTATGAAGTTCGAGTGGTTGATATTGCGTTAAAATCCCAACCGTTTCAATACCAGAATTTGCGCAGTTACTTAGCGTAAAATCAATAATGCGATATTTACCACCAAATGGAACAGCTGGCTTGGCTAAATTTTTTGTTAATGCACTTAATCGACTACCTTTTCCCCCTGCTAGTAACATTGCTACGCACTTTTGTTTTTGAGCCATCTTGTTTTTTGCTCCCCTTTCTCGTCTTCACTGGTCGTAATATGGATACGCCAAATGGTGGAATTGTAATTTCTACATGTGCTGCTTGATTATGAAACGGCTCTTGAATCGCCTTCAGACGCTTCTTATTTACTTGCCCTGATCCGCCATATTGCTCAGCATCACTGTTTAAAACCTCGTTATAATACTCGAAATCTGGTACACCTACTTTATAGTTTTCATATGTAGCTTTCGTAAAATTACATACGACAACTAACGCATCTTCTTGTTTATCCCCTTGGCGGATAAAAGAGAAAATACTTTGCTCATTATTATTAGCATCAATCCACTGAAATCCTTCAGGCGAATGATCAAGCTGCCAAAGTGGTTTGGAGCGCTTATACAATGCTATGAGCTCTTTAAAGTAATCATGCATATAACGATGCATTTCAAAATCATGTAAATTCCAATCTAAATCTTCAAGGTCTTTCCACTCATCAAACTGCCCGAATTCTCCACCCATGAAAAGTAATTTCTTTCCTGGATGAGTAAAGAAATATCCATATAATAAACGAAGTTGAGCAAACTTATCCCAGTAGTCTCCTGGCATTTTATTTAATAACGACTTTTTCCCATGAACGACTTCATCATGAGAAAGCGGTAATATGAAATTTTCAGAGTAAGCATATAGTAAAGAGAACGTCATTTTCTCATGAATATATTTTCTGTACTCTGGCGCACACTCCATATACTTCAGCACGTCATTCATCCAGCCCATATTCCATTTGTAATTGAATCCAAGCCCACCTTCATACGTTGGAGCTGTTACAAGTGGCCAAGCTGTTGAATCCTCTGCTGTCATAAGGAAATCTTCATCCTCTGCAAATACCGCTTCATTTAACTCCCGTAAAAATGAAACAGCGTGCTCATTACTTTGCTCTTGTCCTTCTTTATTCCAGTACAGCATGTTTGCAACTGCATCCACCCTGAAACCATCAATGTGGAAATATCTCATCCAAAATAACGCATTTGAAATTAAGAAATTACGTACTTCCCTCTTTCCTAAATCAAAGTTAACAGTTCCCCATACTGGATTTTCTTGCACATCTTTATCTTTATATTCATAAGTCGGTGTCCCATCAAACAAATATAAACCGTGAGCATCTTTACAAAAATGCCCCGGCACCCAATCTAAAATGACACCGATTCCATATTTATGACATTCATCGACAAAATACATCAAATCATGTGGCGTGCCGAATCTACTCGTTGCGGCATAATATCCCGTTCCTTGATATCCCCAAGAACGATCATACGGATGCTCAACAAGGGGCATAATTTCAATATGTGTAAATTGATGTTCCACCACATAAGGAATGAGTTCTTCTGCCATTTCCCTGTAAGAATACAGCGTTCCATCTTCTTTCTTTTTCCAAGAACCGAAATGCAATTCATAAACTGTCATCGCTTCTTTATAAACCGATTTTTTCTTTTTCTTACGACTCCAGTTTTTATCATTCCATTCGTATCCCTTTATATCAAAAACTACAGATGCCGTATTCGGTCTTACTTCTGCATATACAGCATACGGATCTGCCTTAAAAATGACATCACCAGCCGTCGTTTCAATCGCATATTTATATATTTCTTTTTCTTCAATATGCGGTATAAATAAGGACCAAATTCCCTCTTCTGTCACTTGTAGCATCTTATGTTGCTCATAATCCCATTCATTAAAATCTCCAACAACACTCATTGCTTTCGCATGAGGAGCCCATACTGTAAATCGTACACCTCGCATCTCATCTTCCGTCACAATATGTGCGCCAAAGATGTTATAACTGTCATAGTACTTTTCTGTATGAAACTCATCTCGTTTCACTTCTTCACAATTTATTACACTCAATATGCTCACCTCACTAAGATGACAGAATTTTTTATACTTTATCAATTCTGCGAAAAACTGAAATATCCTTGTTAATTTATAAAAAACATACGTTTTTTTCTTAAAAATGTTGAATTTTTTTCACATTTCTATTTAAAATATCGAATTTTGACGAATATTCATTGAAAACGCTTCATTTTTTACTAGCTTTTCATCTTACTATTTATTTCTCAACATCTATTTTATTAGCTTTATCCCCTTTTTCATGCTATTTCCCACTTGAAATCGCAACAAAATAATCTACCATAAAAAAATGTTTCTCAACATTTTTCGTCACAATTTTATTGAAATGGAAAATTGATAAGCATATACTTGTTCTCAATAAAGAACAGAGACTTTTCGTAACTATAATTCATAGTGGACTACTATGTTTACTTATTTATCCTTGTTACGAACAGTCGCTATAAAAATTTAATTAGGGGGCTTTCTTATGTCATTAAAACAAAAGGTTGGAATGGGAGTTGTCACCGCAACGCTCGGCTTATCCCTTACATTCGGCGGTGTATTCGCCTACTTCAGTGATTCTGAAACATCTAGTAACTCATTTCAAGCTGGAACACTAGACCTTTCTATTAATCCCAGTGTAATCGTTGATGTGAAAGATTTAAAGCCAGGTGATTTTATTGAAAAGAATTTCACGCTTGAAAATAAAGGGTCATTGGATATTGCAAAAGTAGCACTTGAAACATCCTATGAAGTTACAGATGCAAAGAAAAATAATGATGGTGAAGATTTAGGCGATCACATCATCGTCAAATTTTTAGTGAATGATGGAAAACCATCTAATCCAAACGATGATCATGAAATTTTGTGGGAAACAAAACTATCACAATTAAAGACTATGAAACCTGAGGATGTGGCTACTTCTTTAGAACGTCATAACTTAATAGACGGTATTAAATCTGGTGAAACAGATTATTTACACGTGCTCTTCTCCTTTGAAGACAACGAACAAGATCAAAATAAATTCCAGGGTGATTCCTTACAGCTAAACTGGACATTCCATGCAGAGCAAACACCGGGCACAGATAAAGTGAAACTTTAATCAGTGGGGGTTTTCTTCATCCCCCACTGATTATCAGCCCTCACCAATCGGACTTTTATGAGCAGTTGATCCCCCACCTAACTTCTTTGCTTTCGCTGCATTTTAAGGTGGGGGTCTTACTGCCCATTAAAGTCGGAAAAATAATTTTTAAAATATAAATTATCGGAGGCTTATACATGAAAAAGAAAAATCGTTTTGTTACCGGAATTGTAACGGCTGGCGTTCTGTTTTCAACTGCCCTTCCGTTCAATGTACTTGCTGAAAATCCTATTAACCAAATTGACTCTTCAAACGCCCAGTCTTTACTATCAAAACTTTCTAAAGAACAACGTCAGGCATTACAAACGTTAGATGCCAACCCTGGTTTTACTATCTCGCCAGATATTAATACAAGTAGTTCCGAACCAGTAAATATCATTGTAGAATTTCAAACGGCTCCAGTAAAGATTAATGAATTAAAACAAAAAGAAAAAGGGTTACAAGCTGCTCCTGAAAATATAAAGGCACGTATTGATCAAGAACATGAGGAATTTCAAAAAGGACTAAAACGTCTTTATCAGTTCAGCCCATCAGTAAAGTCAGGGAATTTCCAGTCCGTACAAATTAAACGTTCTTATAAACATGCGATAAATGGGGTTGCGCTGACGTTACCTGCAAATACAGTGGAAGAATTGTTACGGATTGGCGTGGTAAAACGTATTTGGAAAGATTACGAAGTGAAATTAAATTTACCAAAACAAGCAAAGCAGAAAGCACCTCAAAAACTAACAGATAGCATTCCGCAAATTGGGGTCGATAAGTTACATAGCGAAGGCATTACCGGAAAAGGAATTAAAGTTGGTGTATTAGATACAGGTATTGATTACAATCATCCCGACCTAAAAGACGTGTATAAGGGCTATCGCGCAAAACCTGGCGAAGACTCTAGCAAGGTAGATCCAAACTCAGTAAAAGGTTGGGACTTTATTAATAACGATGCAGATCCGATGGAAACAACTTATACAGAGTGGCAACAATCTGGTGCTCCTGAATTTGATGATCGTGGCTCTTCCTTCTACACCGCGCATGGTACTCACGTAGCAGGTATCGTTTCTGCGCAAAAGAAAAACACATCAGATTCCGCAGTAAAAGGTGTTGCACCTGACATTGAACTGTATAACTATCGTGTACTCGGTCCATACGGAAGTGGAGATAGTTCTGGTATTATTGCTGCAATCGATAAATCTATTTCTGACGGCATGAATGTTATTAACTTATCGTTAGGTGACGATAGCAACAATCCACTTGATCCTACGTCTATCGCTGTCAATAACGCGATGCTTTCCGGTGTTGTTACAGTCGTTGCTGCTGGAAACTCTGGTCCAAATCCAGCGACACTCGGATCACCAGGTGCTTCTCCATTTGCGATTACGGTTGGCGCAAGTGATAGCTCTATTTCCTTACCGAAACTATCAGGTCATGCTGGACAATTACAATTTCCTAACCTAATTTTATTCGGCAAAAACTTTACTGATAAAATAGAAGATTTCAAGGGACAAACTTTACCTATTGAATCTGTAGGAATTGGTACGCCTGACGAGTTTAGTAAAAAAGATGTAAAAGGAAAAATCGCTCTCGTTGCACGTGGTACACTGTCATTTGATGAAAAAATTGCGAATGCAAAACAAGCTGGTGCAAAAGCCGTTATTATTTATAACAATGTGGACGGAGAAATTCCTTTCTACGTTGGCGAAAGTACAAAATACATTCCCGCATTCCGCCTAACGAAAGAAGACGGTGAAAAACTAAAAGCTCAAATCGAACAAGGTAATACATCCTTTACCTTTGACGAACTTAGTTATATTCAAACAGAAGGCGATCATCTTGCAGACTTTAGCTCACGCGGTCCTGTTACATCAAATGATGATATTAAACCAGATATTACAGCGCCTGGTGTTGCTGTACTTTCAACAGTACCTGAATATATTAACGACCCACAAGAGGGCGAAAATTATGATGTTTCCTATGAGCGTATGCAAGGAACATCTATGGCTTCTCCTCATATCGCGGGCGTTGCTGCTCTTATTTTACAAGAACACCCAGAATACTCTCCATTCGATGTAAAGACGTCTCTTATGAACACAGCTGATGATTTAAAAGAAAAGTATTCCGTATATGAAGTTGGAGCTGGACGAGTAGATGCGTACAACGCCGTTCATACGGAAACTAGTTTTAAAGTGCTAGATACAACAAAAACAGTTGTAAATGATGAAGTAATTGAAGTACCTGAAGAAACTGGATCCATTGCATTCGGGAAGTTCTATCAAAAAGACGGTGAATCTCTTGAACAAAAACGAAATATAAAAGTACAAAATCATAATAAACAAGAGAAAAAAGAATTTAAAACAGAAATTTCTTATACACCAGCATCTTCTTCTATTAACGAAGCTACCGCAAACGGTGTAAAAGTTTCTGTTCCAGAAACAATTACTCTTGATGCTGGCAAATCAGATGAAATTGAAGCAAAAATTAATGTTCCAGCCGGTGTAAAACAAGGCCGATATGAAGGATATATTCATATTACAAATACGAAAAATAAAGAAGAAACGTACCAAATTCCGTTCTCTATTCGTGTATCAGAACCTGGTATTGAAAATGCAATATTATCAAGAAAAGCAATTTCAACTGATACATCTAAATTCAATCCATACCGTGAATCGTATTTGCACGGGGCGTTCCAATTAAACAGCGAACTTGAAACGTTAGATCTTATCGTGAAAGATTCCAAAACAAATAAAGCTCTCGGTTTCCTTGGTACATTAAACACTAGTGGATTAAAAACTGATGTGTATTACTACTTAGATTCATTCTTTAACGGCAGGGTGTATCCTTTTACAAATGATCCTGCAAAACCAATTGGTGATGAGAAAATCGACTTACCAGAAGGTGATTACACAATTGAGTTTGTTGGCTACGATAAAGACGGTAAAGCACGTGTGAAAGGGGATTATGTCGTAATTGATAATACACCGCCAGAAGTGAAATTAACTGGATTACAGCCTGGTATTTATGAATTAAATGAAGAGAACTATACAGTAGAAGACGGTAAAAAAGCACTATGGATTAAAGGAAATGTGTATGATTCGAACGTTGACTACTTAAAAGGAAAAGGATTAAACATTACGCAAGAAGCAAACGGAGTGATGTACTATGATTATTCTCCATACTTGCATAAGTTTTTACCTATTAATGCAAATGGTGACTTTAAAGTTGGCATTACTCCTGAATCCTTTAAAACTGAAGGTCCAATGAATACAGGCGTATATATTTTCGATTATGCAACTGCAGGAGCTGACTATCCGAGCGGTGTAAATAACTATTGGTTTATCCCGCAAGGAGCTCAATATGCGAAAACTAGTTATGATAAAAAAGAAGTATATAAAGGTGATGAATTCACTGTGACGCTAAACGCCAAACATGTGAAACAATTTGTTGCTGGGGAATTTAACGTAAAATTCCTAGAAAAGAACTTCAAATTTGCAAATGCGAAATTAAATCCTGCTTTTGAAAAGCTACTTTCCGAAAAAGGGGTGACCGCAAAAGTAAATGAACCGAAACTAGAAGAAGGTTCTGTTACAGTTGGCGGAGCTATCGATGACAAAAACTTCGCTGGATTAGATGGTGATTTCCCGTTCATTGATGTAACGTTCAAAGTAGAAAATGATGAGTTTTATGAAGCAAATGCTCAATTAGATTTATCAGTGTTCGCTTACTGGAAACAAGGTGAATCAGAGCCAAATAGAATGCGTGTCCTTCAAGATCAAACATTCTCAGTTATGTCTTTAAACTCACTAGTCGAAGGAAGTATTAAACCTGGTGCTTTCTTAAATGAACGCGGATATTTAGATGAAAAATTCGATTATACAAAGCATGGCGTAAAAGTATATGCAACAGATTCTTACCGTCATAAGTTTGAAGGCTCACTTGATAAATACGGATCCTTCAAACTAAATGGACTTCCTGTTAATAAACGCGACTATAACTTATATGTAGAAGTACCAGGGCATTTAACAAGCCGACTAACAACGAAACTTGGTACTGAAAAAGACGGTAAGCTACTTGGCCAATATTATTATGCACGCTTTGATGAAAACCTTGCAGGTGATGTAAATGGCGATAAAGTAATTGATATAAAAGATGCTGAAATTATCGCTAACAACTACGGTAAAAAAGGACTATCTGTGAAAGACGGCGACCTTAACAAAGATGGTATTGTCGACGAAAAAGATATTCGCTTCGTTGAAAAGAATTTCTTGAAAAAAGGTCCAGATGCATCCAAATCACAAACACCTGTAGAAAAATCAAAAAGCGGTACACTGGCAGATATTTTAAAGAAATTAGGATTGACGCCTAAAAAATGATAATAATAAAGAGCACTCTACGCAAAGTAGAGTGCTCTTTTCTATAAACGACCCTGATCCAGCAAAAGGGGTATATTGGGGATATACAAGGGAAACCGGAAAAGGAATTTATATTCAATTATATATAAATCCAGAAGTAAGAAGTAGTTCCCCACTTCTGGATTATTTAGCAATTATTATAGTACTGGTGCCATTGTTTCTTTTAATACTTTTACAGAATGAGCGAATTTCGCTTTTTCATCCTCATTTAACTCAAGCTCTACGATTTCACGTACACCTTCACGGTTAATTACAGCTGGAACACCTACGTAAGCATCTTTCTCACCGTATTGACCTTCAAGGTATGCAGATACAGTTAATACGCTGTTCTCGTTGTTTAAGATTGCTTTAGTTACACGAAGTAGTGACATACCGATTCCGTAGTAAGTTGCACCTTTACGCTCGATAATATGGTAAGCCGCATCACGTACGTTTTCGAAGATTTTATCTAAGTCTTCTTGTTTGTACTGTGCGTTGTTAGCTAAAATTGTTTCTAGTTTTTGTACACCGATAGTAGCGTGACTCCATACTGGAAGTTCAGTGTCACCGTGTTCACCAACGATGTAAGCATGAACGTTACGTGGATCTACATCTAAGTAGTCACCTAACATGTAACGGAAACGAGCAGAGTCTAAAGTAGTACCAGAACCAATTACGCGCTCTTTTGGTAGACCAGATTCTTTCCAAGTTACGTAAGTTAAAATATCAACTGGGTTAGTTGCGATTAAGAAGATTCCATCGAATCCGCTATCCATAATACCGCGAACGATTTGTTTAAAGATCTTTGTATTTTTCTCAACTAAGTCTAAACGAGTTTCACCTGGCTTTTGTGGTAATCCAGCAGTGATAACTACTAAATCTGCATCTTTACAATCTGCATAGCTACCGCTCCAAACTTTTGTTGGTGATGGAGAGAATGGTACCGCATGGCTTAAGTCCATTGCTTCCCCTTCTGCTTTTGCTTCATTAACATCTACTAATACGAATTCTTCAGCTACACCTTGGTTGATCATTGAGTAAGCGTAACTACAACCTACAGCTCCTGTTCCTACTAATACTACACGATTGATACCTTTTTTCATGGTAATTTCCCCTCTCTATTGTTCACATATATTTTTTTATGATTGTTTAAGTAATTAATTAAAATACTAATTTAATGTTGTTTAACTTCTTTACACTCATATTGTAGCACGTATTATTGTGAAAAAGTTCACAAATTATGACCTATTTGTGAACTTTTTCACATAGAGTGTAAAGTTATTGGAATAGGTGTGGAATCCATTTCAATGGAGGCGTTTTCTTTAGATTGTGAAAGGGATTTTCTTATGTTTTTGTCGGTAAGTGAAATTATATCGGCGATTTTTAGAATATATCGACTATAACTCCAAATATATCAGCGATTTTTGAAATTTATCGACCGTAACTCAAATTATATCGGCGATTTTTGCAATATATCGACTTACCGACAAAACTCGACAATAAAAGCTGTCTTCAGTAGATCATCTACTGAAGACAGCTTCTTCTATTTATACTATTTGTTTTCCGCGGTAGCACCTAATACAGCATCCTTTGTTTGAACAACCCATATTTCAATTTTTATTATTCAACGGTATCTAATAACTCTACAACTAATTCCTTAGGATCTTCCCAGCTATGAGATTTACCCGTTTATCCAAGTGCAGGAGGCTTTAGCATACGGCCGAGATAAAAATTCAATTTAAGTATGATTTGTTAAGTGAACATTCCTTCATACTCATACAGGTCAAGGTAAACAACATGATTATACTTACAGCTCTCTGTATTCCCAACTGTAACAGCGAATACTTCATCTTTCTTTTAATTCATAAAAAAAAGCAGACTATCCAAAGGCTACTTTTACACAACAAAAAAGAGATAGCAGATTATGCTATCTCTTTTAGTATGACCCGTACGGGATTCGAACCCGTGTTACCGCCGTGAAAGGGCGGTGTCTTAACCACTTGACCAACGGGCCAATTACTGGCAGAGAAGAAGGGATTCGAACCCTCGCACCGCGTTCGCGATCTACTCCCTTAGCAGGGGAGCCCCTTGAGCCAC